>NZ_JBKVWU010000166.1:0-3990 GCF_046972485.1 Hominilimicola sp. | reverse complement strand
CGGCTAACATAACTGTATATTCGCCGATACAACTTGGCGATGTAACAATCAAACTTGCTTATGACGGAAATACGGTATTTGAAGAAGAAGCAAACATATCACCGACCGATATATTTACAAAGAGTGTTTCTATTCCTAACATAGATGAAACAAAGCTTACACTTGCCGTATATAAAGACGGAAACAAATTATTAAGCTACACTCCTGTGGGCGAAAATGACGAGGAAACACCTAATCCGGCAGAGGCATTGCCTGAACCGCAATTTGTGGAGACAACCGAAAAACTGTTCCTTGCGGCTACACATTTAGAGCAATACCGTCATGCTACATATTCGCCTGAAGATTATTACCTTGAGGGATTGAAACGAGATGAAACAGATATTCGTCTTAACAACGGATACGGAAAGTATTTGTATAATAAGGGCAGATTTGCAGAAAGTGAAAAATATTTCAGACAGGCTATTAAATCATCAACTTGGAAAAATCCTAATCCATATGATTGTGAACCGTATTATAATTTAGGATTATCATTAAAGAAACAGGGTAAAATCAATACTGCATTTGACGCGTTTTATAAAGCTGTTTGGGACGGAAATATGCAGGATAAAGCATTTTATCAATTAGCCTGTATTGCATCGGGCAGAGGTGATTATAATGATGCGTTGGAATATATAGAAAAGTCGCTTGTAAAGGGAATGCATAATTTAAAGGCAAGAACTTTAAAATCGGCATTGCTCAGAAAACTCGGAAAAAATGCAGAGGCAACAGAATTTGCAAAAGAAACACGCAATATAGACGCATTAGATCACAGTGCATATTATGAACTTTACAAAATAACCGGTAACGGCTTAGACGAAATGCAAGCTGTTATGCGTGGTGACAATCATAACTATATCGAACTTGCACTTAGCTATATGTCAGCATATTTGACAGATGACGCAATCGAAATATTAAAACTTGCACCGAATGGCAATGAGCCTATGGTGCATTACTATCTGTATGCACTGACAAATGACAAATCAGAACTTGATAAGGCTGAAAATTCTGACAGCCTGTATTGTTTCCCGAACAGACTTGAAGATATAGCTGTATTGGAAAATGCAATATATAACGGCGGTAATTATGCTGCTTATTATCTTGGCTGTTTGTTCTATGACAAAGGCAGATGGGAAGAATCAAAAGAATTATGGGAAAAGTGTGCGGATAATATAACACTTCCGACAGTGTATAGAAATCTTTCACTTGTTTATTACAATAAATTAAAAGACGGTGTCTTAGCACTAAAATCAATGGAAAAAGCATTCAGTATTGATAAGAGTGACGCAAGAATATTCTTTGAACTTGATCAACTGTACAAAACACTTAATTTCTCTCTTGAAAAGAGATTGGCAAATATGAATGAAAATTCTGACTTACTTGAAAAGCGTGACGATTTATATACGGAATATATCACATTGCTTAATATGAACGGCGAATATGATAACGCATACAATCGTATTATGAACCATAACTTCCACCCTTGGGAGGGCGGTGAAGGTAAGATACCTGCTCAGTACAGAATTGCGCTTATTAATAAGGCTAAAGCAGAAAAAAATACAGAAAAAGCAATAGAATATCTTGAAAAAGCTCTCGTTTATCCGTATAATTTAGGTGAGGGCAAGTTAATCGGTAATATGGATAACGATATATATTATATGCTTGGTAACTTGTATGAAGATAAGGAAAAGTCCGAACAGGCATACAGACTTGCAGCAAGGGGTGAATTTAATCTTTCTTCGGCGATGTATTATAACGACCAACCGCCGCAGATGATGTATTATTCCGCAAAAGCGATTGAGGCACTTGGAGATAAAGACGAGGCTAAAAAGAGATTTAACGCATTTATTGAGTATGCAAATAATCATATGAATGATGAAATGAAAATTGATTACTTTGCTGTATCATTACCGGATTTCTTGATATTCGAAGGTGACTTAAATAAAAACAATAAGGTACATTGTAATCTTATGGCGGCGCTTGGATATTTGGGTATAGGTGATAATGATAATGCTCAAAAGTATGCAAAACAAGGACTTGAATTAAATCAATGCCACGCAGAACTCAGAGATATAGTAAAATAGGTGATACAATGAAAACAATAGATTTAAGCGGAAAATGGAATTATAAAACAGATATTGACAATAGTCAGACAATAGACAGCATAAAATTTGAAAATAATAATTTTAATCTTCTGGGTTCAACTTGTGATAATCATATAGGCAAAAAAACAGAATACTTTGACAAAATATCAAAAGAGGCTGTACGTGCACCGAGAGAGCGATATGAATATATCGCTCCTCTTTGGCTGCAAAAAACGGTCAACATTCCGAATGATACAGACGGTAAAACTGTCAGACTGTTTATGGAGCGAGTTAATATAGCATCTGAATTATGGATAGACGGTGTGAAAACAGACAGACAAATAATTGAGCTGTCCACACCTCACATATACAATTTAACAGGCAAAATAACTCCGGGCGAACATATGTTTACACTGAAAATCGACAACAGAAATTTGCTAAACCTTGATACAATGGCAAGCGGATACAGTGTCGATACGCAAGGATATTGGAACGGTGTTATCGGACGCATTGAACTGCAATATGAAGAAAAAGAACATATTGACAATATTCAAGTATATACAGATGACAAAGGCATAACGCTTAAAGTCGTTGAAACATCGGACGTACATTCTCCGTTTAAAACGGAGAAAGCGACTGTTACCGTAAATGTCACTTCACCAAAAGGAGATTTACTTGGAGAAAAAATATTTGAAACGAAGGTGTTTAATTCAAAACAAGTCGATTATTTCAGATACGATATTTCCGAAATAGATTATTGGGACGAATTTAATCCTAATTTATATACTGTAACAGTTAAATATGAATGTAACGGTCATACCGATATAAAATCCGTAAAGTTCGGTATGCGAACAATAAAAACGGAAAATAAAAAGATTTTGCTTAACAACAGACAAATTTCTCTGCGCGGTACAATAGATTGTGCGATATATCCGCTTACAGGTTATCCGCCTATGGATATTGAGGTGTGGCGAAAAAATTTCAAGACTATCAAAAGCTATGGCTTAAATCACGTTCGTTTTCACGCATGGTGTCCGCCTGAATGTGCCTTTAATGCGGCTGACGAAATAGGAATGTACATATCTGTTGAAATGCCGCTATGGCTTAATCATGATGTATGTGCACTTGAAACGGGTGAAGACCCGATACACCGTCAATATTTTATGCAGGAGGCTATTAATATCTCAAAAACATACGGAAATCACCCTTCGTTTATAATGTTTTCAAACGGTAATGAAAATATGGGCGATTTTGATATGCTTAACGACATAACCACTTGCATAAAGGCTTATGATAACAGAAGAATTTATACGCTTACGACGAACTTCGACCACCCGATTATGCCGTGTGAAGATTATTTGTGTGCATATGAGGCAGGCGGTCACAATGTCAGAATACAAAACTGTCAGGATAAGGCGGCTGAAAATACGTCGCTTGATTATTCCTCTGCGGTAAAAGATGTGTCTGTACCTATAATTTCGTTTGAAGTGGGGCAGTATTGTGTATATCCTGATGTTGACTTGATTGAAAAATATACAGGCAATATTCTGCCGGTAAACCTTGACGCAATTAAAAAATTTATGATTGAAAAGAATGTGTATCATAAATTGAATGATTATATTAAAGCGTCGGGCGACTTAGCTGTTAAGCTTTATAAAGAAGATATCGAGGCGGCACTTAGGACAAAAGATTTCGGCGGTTTTGAACTTTTGTCGCTGTCGGATTACACAGGTCAAAGTACAGCGACTGTCGGCGTACTTGATGTGTTTTATGAAAGTAAAGGCTTGATTTCGCCAGATGAATTTAAAAACTTTGCCGGTGAGGCAGTACCGTTATTTAAGGCAAAGAGAATATTTAAAAATACAGATAC
>NZ_JBKVWU010000165.1:0-4022 GCF_046972485.1 Hominilimicola sp. | reverse complement strand
GAATAGTACTGAAAGTCTTATCTGTTCTTGCAACTCTTAAGTTGTAGTTAGTGCCTAAATATCCGTATGAAGTGAACATATATCTGTAACCTGTATCTTTATTATATACAGCATACGGACCTTCCGGACCTACGACACCACTTGGAGTTGAGAATAATCTCGTACCGAATTTTTGACTGCTTGAAAGGATTGTTTCGTCAGAAGTATAGTCGATGCCTTTTACAAGACCGGTATCAGTATCAAGTTCAGCTATGTGAATACCTTTCCAGAACGAACCCCAAATAAAGTAGGTCTTGCCGTCTGTATCTGTAAAGATGTTTGCATCAATACAGTTAGTATTGTAATTGTTGTTTTCCTTACTTGCGATTACGACACCTGCGTCAATATATTCATCGTCCCATAGTCCCGGTGACTTAGCTTTTATAAGGCTGATGACTGAGTTTCTGCCACCAAAACCGCATGATGTTGAAAGATAGAACCAATACGGATATTCGTCACCCTCTTTATAGTATAAATCGGGTGCCCAATAAGTAGTGTTGGCTGTTGGATATATAATTTTTCCATTTTTATCTGTTTGCTGGTAGTTATCATCAATAAACTTTTTAGCCTTTTCCGGAACTGTTATTTCACTTCTATAATCGTGCTTTTCCCAATTAATCAAGTCATCCGATTCAAATACAAGATTGTGAGTTGAATAAGCATAATAACGGTGCGAAACAGGGTCTTTGAATATTGTTGGGTCGTGAGCTTCTTCTGTTGTGTCTGCGCTGTCGGCAGGTGTTGCGTCAGGGAACTCAACACTTGCGGTAGGCAAGTAACCTGCTTCGTAAGTTGCAGTCTTGTCATCAGCTGTGCTTGATACAAGAACTTTATAATATGAAACATTACTGTCACCTGTTATGTAATCTGTAAAATCGTAACTGTCCATAATACCGAGTGTTACAGAATCAAGTGTTTGTACAGCATCGGACTGCTTTCCGTCTTTGTCAAAAGGAACAATTTGTAATGAAACAGACTGCTCCGACGGAGTGTAGTTTGTAACGCTTGTTTTCACTTTTACTTTATCGCCTGTACGGATTTGGAATGCTTTGTTGTCACTTAACGGTTGTAAGCCGTCTATTGAGTTCCATACGAACACTTTTACAGTGTCATTTTCGTTTTTCTTTATATTTTCAAAAGTAACTGTTTTGTCTGATGTTACATCTGATTTACTCTTTTTTGCTGCATTTGTAAGAACACCGTTTGAGTATGAAGCTGCAATTATTTCATATTTGTCCTCTGAAGGGGACGGAACTGAAACGGTAACGTTATTGCCACTCTCTGTAACACTGTAATTTGTATAGAATTGAGTGTTAATATCAAGACAATTCTTTTCTTTTACAGCTTCCTCTTGCTCTCTTTGTATAGCTTTTGCGGCAAGTTGGTTAATTTCGGTTTCGTTCAATGCTCTGCCGTATACTTTGAAATCATCAATCATACCCGAAAAACCTTCTCCGCTGCCCCAGTTTGCGTGACCGATCCATGTAGACGCGTCAGCAGTAAACAGTGACTTGATGTCAACTGCCGCAGTGTCTGAGGCTAATAGTTTACCGTTTACATATACCTTTGTACCGTCAGCGGTAAATACTGCTGTGACGTATTGCCAGTCACCGCTTGCGTTTGCATTAACGCTGCTCAGACGTGTTCCGCTGTTGTTGTAACGTTCAACGGTATAGCCTGAAGATGAGGCAAGCATACCTAAATACTTTTCATAATTAAAGTTTTGCTTATCACTTACAGGTGTTGTCATAAACGCCCATCTGCTTGACGGTTTAATCCAAAAAGAAAATGTTGCGGCATCTTTGCCGTTTAAAAGACCTTTCGGAAGTTCAAGATAATTGCCTGCTGCGTCTGTTGAAATGCTTAATGCTTTGCTTGAACCGTCATAGTTGTCAACATAGCTTACACTGCCGTGTTCCATAACGGTACCGCCGACCGTTGCATTGAATGAGCCGGAAGAAGTGCCTGTTTCATCAAACATGATGTCCATAAGCAGACCGTCCGTAGGCAGTGCATCATCAGCCAATGCGGTGTGAGGTATGGCAAGTGCCGAACACAACATAGATGCTGAAATAACACCGCTTAAGACTTTTTTCAGTGTTTTGTTCATTATATCTCTCTCCTTACGTGTGTTTTTTAACTATATTATTATACCAAAAAAAATTGGCGGTGTAAATAATATAAGAAGATAAGCACAATAAATTAGTGATAAAACACTGATTTTTTGAATAATATTGAATTGGAGGTGGGACGTGTGAAATTAAACGACATTGTAGCCGACGAAAAACACGGTAACGGACTTTTGGGATTGCTTATTTTTTTGCTTGTTGTCGGTGTGACGGTAGGGAGTGTGTATTTGGCGAAAAACAGCGGCGATATGGCAGAGGGGATAAAAAATTATATAGGCAGTTTTTGTACGGCTGTAAGCGAAAATAAGAACAGTATGACTGTTTTTAAAAATTCGTTACAAGCTAATCTTATCAGTGTCGGAATTGTATTTTTAATGGGATTTTTGAGATTCGGTTTTATTATAACGGGAGCGATTATTGTAAGGAAAGGGTTTATAATAGGTTTTACAACCGCGTCATTTATTAAATTCTATGGAGCAAAAGGTATGCTTGTTATGCTTTCAACAATGCCGACAATACTTATAACAATACCGACATTACTGCTTTTTTCGGCTGTAAGCATCAAATATTCACTTAATTCTGAAAGAAAATCAAAAAAAATAATTTTTTCGTATATATTTTTTATGATAATAATAATTTCTATATTTTGTGTTGCGTCATTGTCGGAGGGATACTTGACCACAACATTTATGAGCTGGGTTTCGCCGAAATTAAGCTAAAACGCTGAAAATGGCATAAAAACAAGAAAAATAGGGGTTTACAAATTAAAAAAATGTGGTATAATTATAATCGCATTGAAATATAAATGAAATATTTTTGAAATATACGTAAAGAAACAGTAAACTCGGAGGAATGAACAAAATGAATACCTACGTTAAGGAATACACAAGTTTTATGACAGATATACGCCATAAATCGCTAAACACAGTTGAATCATATAAGCGTGATGTTACACAATATATTTCTTATCTTGACGGAACAGGCGTAACGGATATATCGTCTACAACAAAGACCACGGTATTGTCATATTTGCTTTATCTTCAAAAGGAGGGCAGAGCAAGCTCGACTGTTTCAAGGACACTTGCGTCACTTCGTTCGTATTATTTGTTTATGATGCAAAACGGTGTTGTAAAGTCAAATCCGACTTCTAATCTTGAGGCACCTCATGTGGAAAAGAAAATTCCGAAAATTTTATCAGGCGAAGAAGTTGAACTTCTTTTGGAACAGCCTAAAAACTGTGATAATAAGGGTATACGCGACAAGGCTATGCTTGAACTTTTGTACGCAACAGGTATAAGAGTGAGTGAACTTATCAATCTTGACGTAAGTGATGTTAATGTTCCTATGAGTTTTGTTCGTTGTAAGGGCGGAAAGAAAGAACGTATTATTCCTATGGGACATCAGGCAAAAGACGCACTTGAAAATTACATAAACAATGTCAGAAAATATATGGTTAAAGATGAAAACGAAACAGCGTTGTTCGTAAATTGCAGCGGTGCGCGTCTTTCAAGACAGGGTTTCTGGAAACTTATAAAATACTATCAGCATATCGCAGGTATTGAAACTGATATAACACCTCATACTTTACGTCATTCGTTTGCGGCACATCTTCTCGAAAACGGTGCTGATTTACATTCAATTCAAGAAATGATGGGACATGCCGATATTTCATCGACACAAGTTTATTCAAGAATGATGAACAGTAAAATTAAAGACGTATATGCAAAAGCACACCCGCGTGCATAAGAAAAAATATGCCTTACACTTGTAGGGTATATTTTTTTTGAATAATTAATAATTCATTATATAAAATAACTATTGACACAAACGGCGGTGTAATGATATATTATAAGT
>NZ_JBKVWU010000164.1:0-4032 GCF_046972485.1 Hominilimicola sp. | reverse complement strand
TTTAAAAATTTTTGAAAAACTTTTCAAAAACCTCTTGACTTCTAATAGTTAGTCATCTCCGAAAAATTTATCAAGTGCGTGTGTTTGCTTTAATGCTGTAACAAGGAAAATTGCTATAACAGTACCGCCTGCCGAACTTATTATAAACGGAAGTACATATGCGAAAAGTGCAGCCTCTTTACCCATAACGTAAACGGCGATAGGATAAGCGGCAAGTGCACCGATTATACCCGTTCCGAACAATTCGCCGATATAAGCAAGCGTCAATTTCTTTGAAAATTTATAGCACAATCCGCCGATAAGTGCACCGCACATACTTCCCGGAAATGCAAGAAGTGTACCCATACCAGTTGCAAGACGAAGAAGTGATGTGATAAATGCCATAATCACTCCGTAAAACGGTCCTAAAAATACTGACGCAATTATGTTTATAAGATGTTGCACCGGAAAACATTTTGACGCGCCGACAGGAAAGTTTAACGGCGAGCATACAACGCCTACAGCTATAAGTACGCCTGCTATTGCTAATTTTCTTGTTGTGATTTTATTCATTTGTAAAAATCTCCTTTGATTGAATTCTTCTAATATTATAGCATACGCAATATTTTTAGTCAATAAACCGTGGACGAATGAAATATTATGAAAAAATATTATAAAAACTCTTGTGCAAACGCGAAAAATTTGTTATAATGTGTTATACATAGATTGACGAGAGGAGAATAGAATAGTGGAAAAGAAGGGTAGATACGGAGAATTCGGCGGACAGTATGCCGCTGAAACTCTTATGAATGCACTTATTAATTTGGAGGAGGCATTTAACAAGTACAAAGATGACGAGGATTTTAACCGTGAGCTTAATTATTATCACAAGCAATATACGGGCAGACCGTCAATTTTGTATTATGCCGAAAAAATGACAAAGGATCTTGGCGGTGCGAAGATTTATTTGAAACGTGAAGATTTAAACCATACAGGTGCACATAAAATTAATAACGTAATAGGTCAATGCTTGCTCGCAAAGAGAATGGGCAAGAAAAAAGTCATTGCCGAAACAGGTGCGGGACAGCACGGTGTTGCAACTGCGACATTTGCGGCTGTTTTGGGACTTGAATGTGATGTATATATGGGTGAGGAAGATACAAAAAGACAGGCACTTAATGTATTTCGTATGAATTTGCTTGGTGCTACGGTTCATCCTATTACATCGGGAACAGGAACACTAAAAGATGCTACAAATGAAGCTATGCGTGCTTGGACAGCAAATGCCGAAGATACATTTTATGTATTAGGTTCAGCAGTAGGTCCACACCCTTATCCGCTTATTGTAAAGCATTTTCAGAGTGTAATAAGCAAGGAAACAAGAAAACAACTTCTTGAAACGGAAGGTAAACTGCCTGACGCAGTTATGGCTTGTGTGGGCGGCGGCTCAAACGCAATCGGTATGTTTGCCGATTTTATTGACGAGCCTTCTGTAAAGCTTTACGGTGCAGAGGCAGCGGGCGACGGCGTTGATACAGAACGTCATGCGGCGTCTATAACTAAGGGGACAGTCGGTGTACTTCATGGTATGAAGTCGCTGTTCTTACAAGACAACGGCGGTAATATTATGCCTGTATATTCAATTTCAGCAGGACTTGATTATCCTGGAATAGGTCCGGAACATGCCTACATGGCGAAAACGGGCAGAGCGGAATATTATCCGATAACAGATAAAGAGGCAGTGGATTCTTTTGTGTATTTGTCAAGAATGGAAGGGATTATTCCTGCAATCGAATCATCACACGCAATCGCTCTGGCAAGAAAAATTGCACCTACAATGAAAAAAGATGAAATACTTGTCGTGTGTCTTTCAGGACGAGGGGATAAAGATGTATATTCAGTTGCTAAGTATCTCGGAAAAGATATTTCAGAAGAATAATACTAAAAACGAGGCTTACAATTTTGCGTAGCCTCGTTTTGTGCTTAATGGAAAATATCTATTATATTATCCATAACAGAACCGATATTCCTAAAAATACCCTCAGTCTTTTTTGAAATTTTGCGACGTTCTCTGTCGGATAGAGGATCGGTCATTACACCGACTGCCGCACCGACAGCAAAACCTACCAGAGTACCTTTTATAAAACAGGACATTTTGTGCATATGTTTTAACCTCCTTATTTAATTGGTATGGTATTATTATTTGACGAAACAAACATAATAAAACAGAAAATAAATGGATTTTTAATATAAATTTTATATTTTTAACAGACGGAACAGTTTTCGCCGTGGGGCGAATTAATGAAAGAAAGGATTGGTGATACTTTTATGGCTAATATAAAAGCGTTCAGAGGATACAGATATAATACGGATAAAATTGACAATCTCGGCTCGGTCATTTCGCCGCCTTATTATAATATGGCAAAAGAAGATAAGGATGCACTTTATGACAAGAGCGAATACAATTCGGTGCGTCTGTTTTCAGGTAAAAAGTTTGAAAGTGATACAAGAGAAGAAAATACATTTACAAGAGCGAAAAATTATCTTGATAAATGGATTGAGGACGGTATTCTTGTCAGAGATGAAGAACCTGTCATATATATGTACGAACAGACGATAGAAATGTACGATACTCATTATTCAAATACAAGCTTTGTTGCACTTGTTGAACTTGAGGAAATAGGCAAGGGAGCGATTATGCCTTGCGAAAAACCACACGAAGTTTCTATGCTTGACAGATATGAGCTTTTGAAATCAACAAATGCCGATATGAGTATGATAAGTTGCCTTTATGTAGAGCCTGAAAAAGAACTTTTCAATTTGATGAATGAGCTTAGGGAAGAAAAGCCTGATCTTGAATTTTCATCTGACGATAATGTACAGCAAAAAATTTGGAAAATTTCATATAAGCCGACAATCGACTTTATTATTGAACATTTTAAGGATTTGTCGTTGTACATCACTGACGGTCAGACAAGATACGAAACTTGTTTGCAGTACAGAGATTATATGAAAGAGCATAATCCGAATCATACGGGAAAAGAGCCGTATAATTATATGATGATGTCGCTTTCAAATGCACATTCAGACGGTCTTGTTGTACTTCCTGTACACAGAGAAGTGAAAACGATAAAGAATTTCAGTGAATCACATTTTATTGCAGGTGCACAAGATCATTTCAGAGTTGAAAAAATTATTGTTGATTCAAATGACGAAACGCTTGTTCGTACAATGGTTAAGCAGATAAGCACTGTAAAAGCCGAAACAAGAATTGCGGCATATTGCGGTGGTGATTATTTTTACAGAATGGTGCTTTGGGATAAGGATTACATTAAAAATGATGTTTATCCAGATATGTCAAAGGAATATTGCAATCTTGACATAGTGGCACTGAATAAGCTGATAATTGATGACGTGTTCCATATTGATGAAGAAAAGTATGAGGATTATGTACATTCGACAAGAAGTTATGAATCGTGTTACAAAGATATTCAAGACGGAAAGTACGATATAATGTTCATAATGAACCCTGTAAGAGTCGAACAGATAAGAAACATAACTGCAATGGGCGAGAGATTGCCGGAGGTTACAATCAGCGTATTCCCGAAACCGTCGGTCGGTGTAATAATAAATTTAAAAGAAGATTAAAAAATGCTTGACAAGCTATGAATAATATGGTATTATGTAATAGTGACCGCATAGAATGGGTTTTAAATCTGCTCACAGTACCTATGATAGCGTGTCCTCATAAATTTAAGAGGAGGTGTTTTGGATGTACGCAGTAATCGTAACAGGCGGCAAACAGTACAAGGTTAGCGAAGGTGATACACTTTTCGTTGAAAAAATCGAAGCTGAAGAAGGTTCAGCAGTAACATTTGATCAGGTACTTATGGTCGGTGAAGGTGAAGATGTAAAGGTTGGTGCTCCTACAGTAGCAGGTGCAACAGTTGAAGCTAATATCGTAAAGAACGGTAAAG
Organism: Hominilimicola sp.; assembly: GCF_046972485.1. Taxonomy (NCBI): domain Bacteria; kingdom Bacillati; phylum Bacillota; class Clostridia; order Eubacteriales; family Oscillospiraceae; genus Hominilimicola; species Hominilimicola sp. The sequence continues at coordinate 76 of NZ_JBKVWU010000164.1, read as the reverse complement.
CTAAGAAGATTTACGTTTTCAAGATGAAGAGAAAGAAGAACGAGCGTAAGAAGAAGGGTCACAGACAACCTTTCAC
>NZ_JBKVWU010000163.1:0-4039 GCF_046972485.1 Hominilimicola sp. | reverse complement strand
GCCTTATTCATTCGGTTGATTCAATCAAACTTATGGACGAAATCGAACGTCAGGCGGAAAAACATAATCTTGATATGGATATTTTGATACAGGTAAATATCTCCGGCGAAGAAACAAAATCGGGTATATCAAAAGAAGAAGTTGAAGATTTGTTAAAATATGCCGGCGAATTAAAACATGTAAAAGTTAAAGGCTTGATGACAATAGCACCGAAAACTGACAATTCTGTTACAAACAGATTACATTTTGACAACATGCGACAACTTTTTGTTGACATAAAGCAAAAAAAATATGATAATGTTAATATGGTATACCTATCAATGGGTATGAGTGGGGATTTTGAAACTGCCATTGAATGCGGAGCAAATATGGTTCGTGTCGGCAGTGCCATATTCGGTGCAAGAGATTATTCTCAAAATAAGTAATTTATGAAAGGATACAGACAAATGGGTTTTTTAAACACAGTAAAGCACTTTTTGGGCTTTGAAAGTGAAGATGATTATTATGATGACGACTATTATGATGAGGAAGAAACAGAAGATGAAGAAAACGCACGTGTCAAGAGAAGTTCGCAGCAGTCTGCTCCGAAAAAGACTTTCTCAAAGGTAGTGCCTATCAATCCGACATCATCTTCGAGAATAAAGATAATGAGACCTTCCGATATTAACGATTCGACAAATGTTGCCAATGAAATAAAAGAGGGCAGACTTGTTATTTTTGATGTAGGACAGATTGACAATGAAGAAGCAAGAAGAATTGTTGATTTTATGTCCGGTGCGGCTTACGGCGTAAACGGAAAAGTCAGACGTGTATCAGAGGGTATTTTTGTTGCCGCTCCGAAAAATATTGATATAACAGGCGATACAATGAAAGAACACGTTAAAAACGGTATGGATTGGAACTTTATGTAATCCGATATTCGGATTTGCTTATAATTAAACAAAATACGGCTGGGTGGTATGGGATATTACCACCCTTTTGTATATGAGGTGAATATGAATACAAATCATAAGTTGCTTATTGCAAGGATAAACGATTTGTTTTCGCTTTGCGATAAGCATTGTGAAATGAAATGTTCCGATTTCCTTGACGGCGGTGAACTTGCCGTGATTGAGGACGAATTTCAAATTCCGTACGGATATAATACGTTGTTTTTCGGCGGTTATGAAAATGCGGAAAGAAAGGTGCTTTGCGTATTTCCCGAATGGCAGGAGTCTGAGGAAAGCGAAGTGCCGATTTCCGTTATACGTTTTGATGTGCCGAAGTTTCGTAAACTGACGCACAGGGATTATCTCGGTACGCTTATGTCGCTCGGTATCGACAGGAGTAAAACCGGCGATATTTTGACAGATGATGAGGGCGCATATGTGTTTGTAATGTCTGATATAGCGGAATATGTTGCACGAAACGTGAATAAGATTGCAAATGCGGGTGTTAATACGAAAATCGTTGATATGGCGGACTTTATACCGCCTAAACCGAAAACGACCGAAAAAATGTGCGTATGTGCGTCATTGCGTCTTGACGCGGTAGTTGCGGCGACACTTAATATATCAAGAGGAAATACGGAAAAATTAATAAGTTCGGGATATGTAAAACTGAATCACCGGGAAGTGCTTGACCGTTCAAAGCAAGTCGGTGAGGGTGACTTATTATCCATACGCAATTACGGAAGATTTATTTTAAAGGATATTGGGAACAATACCAGGAAAGGAAGACTTCACATAACTGTGGAGAAGTTCGTGTAAGGAGGGGGAGCGTTGTGCTAAGACCTATTGATATTCAAAATAAGGAATTTGAAAAGAAACTCAAGGGCTATAATTGTGATGAGGTTGACGATTTTCTTGACGTTGTAATACAGGATTACGAACTTTTGTGTAAAGAAAATCAGACGCTTAAAGATAAAATCGGACTTTTGACCGAAACTGTGGAGCGTTACAAGCAAATGGAAAACACAATGCAGAAGTCGATTGACATTGCCAAGCAAGCCGCCGAGGACGCAAAGAGAAATGCCGAAACAGAGGCGAATGCAATTATCAGTAAAGCAAAGCTTGACGCGTCTTATCTTGCACGTCAGATTGATGATGAACATATGAAACGCCATCAAGAAATGCTTTCGCTGAAAGGCGAGATTGAACAGTATAAAATGCAGATTAAGTCACTTTGTGCGAATGTTATGAAAATGGTCGATAATATCGACTAAAAACATTGGCAGACAGGAAATTTTTCAATAAAAACTGTTGACTAAAAAAATATTTTGTAATATAATAAAACAATAAAGACGATGACGAAGACAGTATGTCATATTGAAAACACAGAGCGAGCTATGGACGGTGAGAGCATGGCGGTGAGTAAATATGGCTGAATATCACTTCCGAGTTTCACACCGAAAGGCTTTGCCGAGTAGACTGTGACGGGTTTTCTCCGTAAAAGGAAACGCATATGTTGGTATGACGAGTGGTATAACGAAGCATTTGGCTTTCGTCTTGTTGTGCAGGACGAAAGCTTTTTTATTTGAAAGGAATGAATATAATGTACGACAAGGTTTCACCAAATCTGAATTTTGTTGAAAGAGAAAAGAAAACCGAAAAATTTTGGGAAGACAATCACATTTTCCAAAAGAGTATTGATGAAAGAAAAGAAGGAGAGGTTTATACTTTCTATGACGGCCCTCCGACTGCAAATGGTAAACCGCATATCGGTCACGTTTTAACGCGTGTTATCAAGGATATGATTCCGCGTTACCGTACAATGAAAGGCTACAAGGTACTTCGTAAAGCCGGTTGGGATACTCACGGACTTCCGGTTGAACTTGAAGTTGAAAAGAAACTTGGTCTTGACGGCAAGGAACAAATCGAAGAATACGGTCTTGAACCGTTCATCAAGCAATGTAAGGAAAGTGTATGGAAGTACAAGGGTATGTGGGAAGATTTCTCCGGTACAGTCGGCTTTTGGGCTGATATGGACGACCCTTATGTAACTTACGACAACAACTTTATCGAGTCTGAATGGTGGGCATTAAAGCAAATTTGGGAAAAGGGACTTTTGTATAAAGGTCACAAAATAGTTCCGTATTGCCCGCGTTGCGGTACTCCGCTTTCTTCACACGAAGTTGCACAGGGATACAAGGACGTTAAAGAACGCAGTGCTACTGCTAAATTTATCGTAAAGGGTGAGGAAAACACATACTTCCTTGCTTGGACAACAACTCCTTGGACACTTCCGTCAAACGTTGCACTTTGTGTAAACCCTGTTGAAACATATGTAAAAATTAAAGTAGGTGACGAGAAGTTTATTTTGGCAGAGGCTCTTGTTGAGGCAAACTTCCCTGATACAGAATATGAAGTGGTTGAAAAGTATGTCGGTACTGACCTTGAATACAAGGAATATGAGCCGCTATTCAATTTCGTAACACCTGATAAAAAGGCTTATTATGTAACTTGCGACAGTTATGTAACTCTTACAGACGGTACAGGTATCGTTCATATCGCTCCTGCATTCGGTGAGGACGACGCGAATGTCGGAAGAAAGTACGACTTGCCTTTCGTACAGCTTGTTGACGGTAAGGGTGAAATGACTAAGGAAACACCTTGGGCAGGTACATTCTGTAAAGATGTTGATAAAGAAATTCTTGTAAATCTTGAAGAAAGAGGACAGCTGTTCAATGCACCTAAGTTTGAACACAGCTATCCGTTCTGTTGGAGATGTGATACACCGCTTATCTACTATGCACGTGATACTTGGTTTATCAAGATGACAGACGTTAAGGACGACCTTATTAAAAATAACAATACAGTTAATTGGATTCCTAAGACAATCGGTGAAGGACGTTTCGGTGCTTGGCTTGAAAATGTACAGGATTGGGGTATAAGCCGTAACCGTTATTGGGGTACTCCGCTTAATATTTGGGAATGTGAATGCGGTCACAGACACGCAATCGGTTCTATCGAAGAACTCAAGTCAATGTCTGATAACTGTCCTGATGAAATCGAACTTCACAGACCGTTTATTGACGCTGTAACTATTAAGTGTCCTGAAT
>NZ_JBKVWU010000162.1:0-4060 GCF_046972485.1 Hominilimicola sp. | reverse complement strand
ATGTTATTGCATATAAAAAAGGCAGTGACAGCGGTAAAAAAATCGCAGTTGCGGTTAATATGGACGAACCTGGTTTTATCATAAGCGGAGTAACCGAAAAGGGTTATTTGAAATTTAAGGCGGTAGGCAATATTGACCCGCGAAAAATTATTTCAAAAAAGGTTGTAATCGGTGCTGATAAAATCAAGGGTGTTATCGGTATGAAAGCGATACACTTGCAGACAAAGTCCGAACGTGAAAATGTTGTGGCAGCTTCAAAGCTGTTTATTGACATCGGTGCAAAGGACAAAGAGGATGCGGAAAAGTACGTTAAACTCGGCGATTATGTGACTTTTGACACTGAATTTATGCAAATTGGCAGTAACGTCAAAGGCAAAGCACTTGACAGGAGCGGTATTTGTACCTCGCTTATAAATGCGGTTGAGAAAGAATATAAATACGACACATATATGTGCTTTTTGGTACAGAGTGAAGTCGGTGCAAGAGGCGCGAAAATCGTATCGCACAGAATAAATGCCGATGTTATATTGTCGGTTTCATCTGCCGAAACAGCCGATATGTACGGTTGTGAAAGTAATGCAGGTGTAAAACTCGGTGACGGTGTGGTTGTTAATTTTGCAGACAGAACAATAATTTCGGATAAAGAAATAACCGAAAAAATGATTAAAGCCGCTAAAAAGGCGAAAATAAAGGTGCAGCCTCAGGTTTTAATGCCACAGACAAGTGACGGCGGTGCAATGCAGAGCGGAGCGGACGGTGCGATATGCCTGAGTTCGTCTGTTCCTTGCAGATATTCTCATTCGCCTGTTTCCGTAATGTCACTTGATGATATTAACAGTATGACGGAGTATATCAGATTATTTTTAAATAAAATCGGAGAAATGATATAATGGATATTTTAAATGTATTGGAAAAAGCAACACAAATAAACAGTGTTTCGGGCTCGGAAAATGAAATCAGAAAGTTTATTTCCGATAATGTAAAAAAGTATTGTGACGAACTTTCGGTTGATGCAATGGGTAATCTTATCGCTCATAAAAAAGGCAGCGGCAAAAAGATTATGTTCGCGGCACATATGGACGAGATTGGTATAATTGTAACCGATATTGACGATAAAGGCTTTGTGCGTTTTTCGTCAGTCGGCGGACTTAATTTGAGAAATCTTGTAAATCTTCGTGTGCGTTTTGCAAACGGCGTTGAGGGCGTAATCGGTGCAGAGGAAGAAAGCTTTAAAGATAAACCGGCTATAAGCAAATTATACGTTGATTTGGGTGCGGCAGATAAGAAAGAGGCTGAGAAAATAGTTTCAATCGGTGATACCGCGTCATTTGTCGGCGGATTTGTGAAGTGTGGCGATAAGGTTGTTTCAAAGGCTCTTGACAACAGAGTCGGCTGTGCGATTTTAATGCAGGCTTTGAGTGAAATAAAAGATTGTGAAAACGACTTGTATTTCGTGTTTACAACTCAAGAAGAAGTGGGACTTCGCGGAGCGAAAACGGCAGCTTTTGCAATCAATCCAGATATTGCGGTAGCGGTTGACGTTACCGATACGGGCGATACACCGTCCGCACCGATTATGGCGATTGAACTCGGTAAGGGTACGGCTATAAAGGTTATGGACCGTTCGATTATGTGTGATGCCGATGTTCGCACAATGATGATTGAAACTGCTAAGAAAAACAAAATTCCGTATCAGCTTGAAATTATGACGGACGGCGGTACAGACGCAGGTGCAATTCATCTTACAAGAGCAGGAATTAAGACGGGCGGTATTTCCGTACCGACAAGATATGTACATTCACCGTCCGAAATGGCAAGCGTGAGTGACATAGAAAACAGCGTTAAACTTTTGTATAATATAGCAATAGCTCAGTGGTAATCGGAGGTGTATTATATTGGCAACTTGGGGAGTTCATTTAAGAGTGGCAAGGTGTTTTATTGATAATCTGATAGCTAAAAAATATCATAGAGAGTTTGTTATAGGCAGTGTTGCGCCTGACTGCGGATACGGGGTCAAGGACAGTTTTGGTGAGTTCACACCGCCGCCTAAAATAACTCATTGGTCACCGAGCGGTATGAAACGTGATTGCCGATATAACGACTTCCAAAAGGAATATCTAAACGATAAATCAAACGCCGATTATTGGTTTTACCTTGGGTATTATGTACATTTGCTGACGGATATAATGTGGTCGGTTACGATGTATATGCCGACAAGGGTTAAATATGCGGAGGAATATAAGAAAAACCCCGAATTTTTAAAGGTTATAAAAAAGGATTGGAATGATATTGACGTATGGCATTTAAGAAGTCTTACATATCATCCGACTTTTGATATACTGAAAAATGCGGGTGAAATAAAAGATTATCTGCCGTATTACGAGCATAATCAGCTTACAAAACAGGTTAAGTTTATTGTTGATTATTACGAAAGCTACAGTTCAAATACGGACAGGAAATTTGAATATACACAAAAAGAAGATATTCAGAATTTTGTTGAATGTTCATACGAATTGCTTTATAAAGCTTTAAAAGAAAAAGAACTTATCTGATTAGATAAGTTCTTTTCTGTATTTTGGAATGTTCGATTTGTCATTGAATGCAATGATTGAATTTGTACTTGATGTTATCGGCTCGTCAAGGTCGGTGATTTGACGACCGTCAACGATACCGCCGACTATAACCGTTTCGGGAGAAGTGTATCCGCTGTCGTGAAGAAGTGACGAAACAGGCAAGCCTATCGGCACTTTGTAATTATTCGGCGGAAGAATATCGTCGCCTGAAACCGTTATAATTTTTTCCGTAACAGGCTTTTGGAATGTAAGTGCGTCATAGATGTTGCAAAGTGTTTCGGGTGACAGTATGACGGTATTTATTTTGTCAATATCCTTGCCTGTAAGCGTTTTCACAAGAATGTCATCGCTGCTCTGCGGATAACGTGCTTTGAGCGAGCAGAGAGAAATATTTTCGTTATATCTAAGATTTAGTTTGAAATCAGAAAATATCTTTTTTGTATTATTTTCAACGGCTATAATTGCCTTTTTTGTATTAAGAATTTTCATCATAATGTTAAGACTTTTTAAGATTTTTTCGGTGTTTCCGAGTGAGGCGAACTGCGGCGAGGAAACATACGGGTCGCTGTCAAATGTAGGTACTATAATATATTCAGGGGTTTTTTCAGTACCTAAAAGTATGTGTGCCGGAATACCGTTTCTGACTTCACAAATACCTGCCTCACGAATAATCCACAACATTTCACGCGTGGTAAGAGAATCAATATCATCCGTTTTTTGAGTTTGGACTGAGGTGTATTTCATATTATTTTCAACACATATAAACGTATCGCTTACAGATGTAACAATACCCGATACGGAACTGTATAACGGCATTGCGTCATAGCTTTCAAGATCGGCGATTTTTGAACCGATTTCAACGGTATCACCGACTTCGACAAGCGGACTTAACGTAACATCAGTGTTTTGAACAAGATTAAAAAAGTATACAGGTGCAGGGAGCGGTGAATGTATTTCGGCTGATTTATCAAATCCGTTATGCTTTTTATATTTTTTTGCTCCGCGAAATGAAATTGACATTTTAAATTCCCCTTATCACTTAATTATTAAAGGAATTTTACCATAGAACGAAAAAAAATGCAAATATAAATCAATAAATCAATGCGATAAAAACTATTGAAAAAAAGCAATTTGTGGTGTATAATATGTATAATAGGGGTAGTGAGGTGATACATTTATGAAAAGAATAGCGGTAATACCTAATAACAGTAAGGATATAGGTCTGGTAAACACAAAGCGACTTGTTGAATTTTTAAACGGAAAAGCTGAAATTTATATAGATGAGGCGTACAGCGTTCTTGGATTGAATGTTAATTACGTTGCCGAAAGCGAGATACTTGACAATGCGGAATATCTTATTGTTCTCGGCGGTGACGGTACTATTTTGCAGAGAGCTGCGGAATGTGCAAAAAGAAAAATTCCCGTATTGGGAATAAATCTCGGTAAAATCGGTTTTATGACCGAGATTGAAATAGACGATATGGAGG
>NZ_JBKVWU010000161.1:0-4236 GCF_046972485.1 Hominilimicola sp. | reverse complement strand
ATATCGGTGCGGTTAAATGGCAAAAATAAAAGAACTCGCGTCGTGCAAGTTCTTTCTTCGCCTCAAGCATTATTAAGTTTTTATCCATCACCTATCAACTTCCTTAATTCGTCAGTCGTAAGATTTGCCATAGGATTGTTTATGTCCATCGTGCCGCTGTGCGTTATTTCCTGTTTCGGTGAAAATTCATCTTTGCATTTGCGTTCAAGATACCATAACGATAAATTAATATCACCCTTTTTTATCCCGTGTGCAACGTTTAATTTCGACTTCATTTTGATATTGTCTTTAAGTAGCTCTTTTCGCTCCGAAAACTCCTTGTGTTTCTTGCAGTAATCGTATAACGTGCTTACCGCTATATCCGCATAAATACAAGCCTCTCGGTCACTTAACCCCATTAAAAATCCCTCTTCGAGTTTTTGGACTGTCTCTTTCGTAATCTTTCTCGGTCTTGCCATGAATTTCACCTCCTGTTTTTAGATATAGAAAAACACACCCGATTAGGTGTGTTTTAAATTTCTATTTATTTTTGAATATATTTTTTAGTATATTCTTTAATACAGAAATCTAAAAAATCTATTTTTTCACTATTCTTTAAATCCTGTAATTTAGCTTCTTTTATGGTTTTTAAAATACTCCCCATAGCTATATACGTTGTTACACAACCCGATACAATTGCTATACCTGGTAAAAAATTATCTATAATACCTTTAGTATTCTCTGTTACCAAATTAGAAATAAGTGTTAATAAAAATGTAGTAACAGAACCCACCATTCCTGATAGTATTGGATTATTATGTGTTTCTCTATTTGTTTTATCAATCTCAATTTGTTTCTTTTCAATTTTCAAATTGTGTATAACCATATCTATATTAGTTGTATCTTCGCATATGTAATCCCTTGCTTTATTTATTAGCATTTCATAATCACCATTTTGTGTATAATCTTTAAAATAGCTATCTAACGTTTCCGGTATTTTTTGATTTTTCAAAAAAATATTTTCTTCTTCTTTTTTTGACATATATCATCACCTCGTATGATATATACCCATAATATTACAACTTTAAACATTTTTTTGATAATTTTTTTAATATCTCCATTCCCACCAATTACACGAGATATTCACCCATCATCTCTCGATGATACACCGCTTATGTTACTTATTTCATGATATACTATATCACAGGTGCAATATAACATTCTATAACATCTTTAATTAAATTCAAAGCCTTGCTGTGCAGACGGCATATTTGCATATAGCTGTAATTCATTTTACAAGCAATCATTTCCCACGTTCGAAAATTGAGATAACGCAAAATTAATATAGTCCGAAGTGTTGCGTCATCGAGTTTATTCACGTTTTCCAAAATCTCTTTTTTTATCTCATACAGTCTGTCAATGCGTTTATCTATCAATTCGGAATAAGCGGCATAGCTTATGAACTTATTCTCCGAAGTATTCACGTTTGACGTCTGCACCTTTTCACTGCCCGACTGAGCCACAGTGCTTGTTGCGTTTGTCAAAGCACGCTCCTGCTCCAAAATCAGTGCGTTAATCTCCTCGTCCGTCTTTCTCGCTCTCGAAAGCCATTCTTTACATTCTTTAATCGTCAAATCAATTCCCCCTTATACACCGTATTTTTCTTTCAAACTTTCAAGCAATTCGTCTTGTACCTCGCGTTTACCCTGCAAACTGTCAAGCACACGTTTATCGACTGTTCCGTCGGTCACAAGGTGATGGATTATCACAGAATTTTTCTGTCCCTGTCTATACAATCTTGCATTTGCCTGCTGATACAGTTCCAAGCTCCACGTCAGACCGAACCAAACTATTATATTACCGCCTGTTTGAAGATTGAGTCCATGTCCCGCACCTGCGGGGTGAGCCAGTAAAAGCGGTATTTTTCCGTCATTCCAATCCCTTATATCATCAGCACTTTCAAGCTTTTTTGCACCCTTGAACTTTCTAAGTATTCTCTCGCAGTCGTGGCGATAGCTGTAAAAGCACAAAATCGGCTGACCTTGTGAGGTATCGACTATTTCCGCCAACGCCTCAAGTTTTTTATCGCTCGTCACCTTATAACTTCCGTCGTCCAAATACATTGCACCGTTTGAAAACTGCAAAAGTTTATTTGTAAGTGCGGCGGCAGTGGCGGCGGTAACTTGTCCGTTTATGAACTCCAAATACTGTTCTTTTTCAAATTCTTCGTACAGTTTCAGTTCCTTATCCGACAGCTTTATATGCTGAACGGTATCAATCCTTTCAGGCATTTCAAGCCAATCTTCTGCCGACATACTGACGCATATATCCGAAATTTTATCATATATCGCCTTTTCGGATTCCTCTTTCGGCTTGTAACTGAAAATCGTGGTCTGATTACGTTTATCGGGAAGAAAATATCTCTCCCTGTAACCGCTTACCGTTCTGCCGAGTCTTTCGCCGCTGTCAAGCAAATATATCTGACTCCACAAATCTATCAGTCCGTTCGGTGCAGGTGTGCCTGTAAGTCCGACTACTCGTTTAGACAGTGTTATGTATTTTTTCAATGCCTTAAATCTCTGCGACTTTGAACTCTTAAAGCTCGACAGCTCATCAATAACCACCATATCAAAGTCCCACGCATTGCCTATGCTCGACAATTCGTTTGTGAGCCACGCAACATTTTCACGATTTATAATATAAATATCTGCGTCCTTTAAAAGTGCGTTACGTCTTTGGCTCGGAGTGCCGAGAATTTTCGATATTCTCAAATGCCTTAAGTGGTCCCACTTTTCACACTCTCTACTCCAAGTATCTTCCGCCACTCTAAGCGGTGCTATGACAAGCACTTTTTCGATTTCGTAACAGTTATAAATCAATTCGTCAATCGCCGTAAGCGTTACAACCGTTTTACCAAGTCCCATATCAAGGAACAATCCGACACGCGGTGTAGAAATAATTTTGTCCAACGCAATCTGCTGGTACCTATGCGGTCTAAAATTCAAAATTCTCACCCCTTAACAATTTGTCAACTTTATCCTTTGTATCAATCACATAAACGTGAAAACCGAGTTTTTCAAAAAGTCTGTGTACGGAAGTCTGCAATCTTCTCGGTTTACCGCTCGGTCTTTTCAGTTCCACGAAATACAACGCACCTTTCGGAATCATAACAATCCTATCCGGCACACCTGCCATACTCGGCGACACAAATTTTAATGCCAAACCTCCCATTTGCTTAACTTGCCTTACTAAATATTTTTCAATGTCCTTTTCTATCATTTTTCACCTGTTCTTTCTGCGGTAACTCTAAAACCGTTTTTCATATACTTATACGCGTATATACGCGTTATGTGTGTATATATCTATTTGTAGTATATATATGTATATAATATATAGAATTAAAGTTACCTTTGTTATATATCGCTTTAACCTTTATCTTTACTGCATTTTAGGTATAACTTTCAACTGTTACATAAGTTTACCAACGTTACATTTAATGTTACATAACCGTTAGAAAGTTATACCCTTATGTTATACGTTATTTCCTCGCCATTTTAAAGCCTCTTTGCACTCCGTAATCCTTGTTAAATTTAATAACCTTGTCGTATTTTTCCCAATCGTCAAATGATGAAATGATACTGTTAATTTCTATCGAATCCCTACGTTGAATTTGCCTAAAATCGCCGTTAAAGAGTTCGCACCATATTTCAAGTGCACACACTCTGTCACGTTCGACAAGTTTTTCTTCTGGCACACTCACAATCTCCGACCAATAATCACGACGCTTTGATAAGTCCCAACTATTCCAATCCGACGGAACACGTTTATCAAGGAAATCACGGATCAGTCCCTCTTTAACCGACACTTCCCTATGATCTGACTGCACTTGTTTCGCAAGCTGTTCCGTTTCCTTTGACAAATAAAGCGGTTCATTCTGCGTATAACGCACTTTTGCCTCCGCCCAAATTTGATTTATTTCCTCATCGGTCAAATCGGTAAACACGCTCTTTTTTATCGGCACAATCTCCGTATCAACAGGCCAAAATCTTCTGTTGCCGGTACGGTCACGAAGATAATCGCTGTTATTGCTCGTACCGAAAAATACACATCTTCGCGGGTGTTCCTGTACTATTCTGCCGTATGCCGCGCGGTATCTGTCCGACGTCTGCGACAGTATCTGTTTAACACTGCCGACTTCCGATTTATTCAGTGCCTCAAGTTCGCTTATCTCTACAATCCATTTACCCTGTATAACCT
>NZ_JBKVWU010000160.1:0-4341 GCF_046972485.1 Hominilimicola sp. | reverse complement strand
GAGGGTTTTTATATATACTTTTATTATATATAATTATTTCTCTGTTTTAAAAGAGAAATTCTATTACACTACCAATATTTCTAATATGAAAGGAAGGATTAAAATGAAAAAATTACTATCATTTCTTTTGTCGCTGTCAATGCTTGCCTCTATGGCAGTTATTCCTGCAAAAGCAGAAGAAACGGTCATGCCGTTAAACGCATCACGAATTGATTCGGAAAAACTTCCAAGCGGTAATTTAATTTACCTTGGTACTGCGTCAGCAAACGTCAAAGAAGAAGATGCTGTTTATTCGTTTCCTATTTATCGTGAGGGCGATTTATCGGAAGAAGCAAGCGTCACAATCCACTCGCTTGACTTAACTGCGATATACGGCGAGGACTATATAATTCTTGACGATAACGCAGAGAAAACCGGTGATGGGGTTTCAATACTTGAACGTTATGCCACGGCAGAAGCTGACACTGATGAAACATCGGATAACATTTCGGAAGAGAATACAGATATTGAAAATTATTCGGAATTTGATTCAGAAATGGCACAGCAATTTGCAGACGAAGTAGTACCGGATGCAATGGCAGGAATTGAATACTCAAGCAGTACAACCGTTACTTTCGCACCGGGTGAAAACGAAAAAACGGTTAAATTCAAAATATTGGACGACAAAAAAAGCGAAGGCACAGAAGGTTTTTCTTTACTTTTGGTAAATCCCGACAATGCCGAACTTTATGAAGTAACATCACTTTCTGTAAATATCGAAGACGACGAGCCGAAAGAAAAAAGCGTTGTTTCTTTCAGCAGAAACAGTTACACGTCAAAAGACGGAAATGCCACTGTTACAATAAAACGAAAAAATGCAGAATATTCTCTTTGCGATTTCACTTTACTGTCATCGAGCATTACTGCAGTAGCAGGAGAAAATTATGAAGAACAAATCAAAACAGTTACATTCATTCCTTATGAAACGGAAAAGACAATTGAAATCCCCGTATCCGGCGAGGGTGAATTTAAACTGCTGATGAGTGATATGACGGGCTGTGAAAGCGGCAAATATGCAGAAACCGTTGTCAAAATCAAAAATAACGCCGATGATGAGAGTGATATTTCTCTTATGGGCAATGAAAATCAGACTAATGACATCACTATAAACGGTCTTAAATACAACGTTAAATATACAATGCCGTCAGATAATTCAAAAGATCCTGCCGAAGGTAAAATATACGCAACAGGTGACGGAACTCACAATTATGACATTCCTCCCGAAGTCGGTACATACTACTTTGCAACAGAAACAAACCGCGACGGTCTGTTTTATTATGACGGATATTGGGGCGATAAGCCATGGGGTTGCGGTCATTGGGACAACAAATATGAAATAGATACACGCGAAAGAAATATGGGTAGCTCTCACTACGGAAAACTTGAATATTATCATACAAGTATGTGGGATAAAGGCGGAGTATGGACACATTCCAAAACTGTACCGTCGGTATATTATCAATATATGACTCCAGATATGGAATCAACATCAAGCGCCTTTGGCGGACAGCTCGCAAGATTTAAAATTGCAAATAATGACAATATTGTTATCAATGAATCAAAAAGCGAAAAATTCGGCAGAACACTTGACGCAATGCCTGCAACTCTCTTGAATAACAACCAACCTTTAAACGGAAATATAAGCATGGAAATACATTCAGCTGATGAAGACAAATCAAAAACTCCGAAAAGTTATGTACGCTTTTACGGTGTTGCGGCTATGTATAAAAAGGTTAATGTAGAACTTAATCAACCTTCAGCACAAGAATACTATATCGGTAATGAAAAGATAAATGCCTTACCTATGCAGGTTGAACTTAACAGCGGTGCTCAAATCGCCGGAAGTAAAACACGTGATTTCTGGACCAATCCGAATGAGGATGACTGCAATATTGTATTTACAATAAATGATACAGACATTAACGGTCACAAAGGTAAATACGGATATATTTCAGGCTATAAAATCACCATAGACCCGGGTACAAATGATGATAAAATAACTGTAAATTATCCAGAAGAATTTATTTCATACCTTAACTCAAAAAAAAGGAACAAAACTTTCTGACGAAGTAAATTTCACATCGGATAACGTAAATAATGAGCTGAAGAAAACAGAAAAGCAAAATCTTTATTACATTCCGTATGATAAATACTTCATATCCTGGATTGAATCAGTTCAAAAAAATGTTGCACATGACACATACGGTTATCATCAAAATCTGAAGATAACACCTAAAGTATCATATGCCGATGTTACAGTCGAAGTATTACCGTCAGCCGGCGAAGGAAACGGCAGCTTTGTATCAAGCGAGCTTGCCGCAGGTAAAACAGTTACTCACCATGCAGGTGATACACTTGATTTAAGTGCAACAACTCCGGATGACGGATATCATGTTGTAGGTTATCAAGTTTCAACAAACAACACAAGTTTCAACACAATAACAGATACAACAAAATTATTCCTTGAGCCTAATACGAGTTACAGAATACGTCCTCTTATAGCGAAAAATTCAAACAAAATCGAAATTAAATTTGAAAACGGTGCAGAAAATTATTTAACGGTACAGGGTCTTATCAGTGAAAATGATCTTAATTCAAGTACCGATGAACAACTGAAAAAGGAACTAAGCGGTAAATATGTTATTAACGCAAATCCGTCAGAATCAAATCTTTCAGATAAAATAACACCGATTACAGGTAAGATTTATACATTAAATTTTGCCTCCGTTGAAGATAATGAATACATATACCGTCCCGTTATCAAGCAAGGCAACGACACGTTTACAACCAATTCTTATCACACCGTTGCGCAAGCACAAACAACAGACAATGTTATAACTGTAAATTACAAAAAAGTTAAAAAGAGCGATTTAAAATCATTTAATATATCAGGTACTGTTGTTTCTAAAAATGCATCTATCCGCGATAACGGCTTAGAACCGGAATCTCTTCCGCTTGTAGGATATTCCGTATCAGCCGGAAAAGGTTCACAGTCGCTAAACTCCGCAAACTCAAGCTATATGCCTGACAGTGCGACCGGTACAACTTCCGATACCGGTACTTATATATTGACAAACGTATTGGGTGACACAAACGACCTTATTACAATGTACATCTCAAACGGTGTTACGACAGGCTATGTAGCAAAAGTAAAGCTCACAGACGCACTTGGTCAATCAGACGGTGCTTATACCGTAAATGCAGGTAACACAAATATCACCTACCCTTACGGTGCTCCTAAGGTTGCGTCAATTATGTACACATATGACAAGAACACAGCCGACTTAAACCAAAATCAAATAAGAATACTCGACGACAATCTTACAGTCACAGCCGTTATAGACAGCTATGGAAGAAGTGTCAGTGAGGCAGTATTCACCGTTCGCACATCAACCGGTCAGACAACCGAATACAAAGGTTATCCTCGTGAGGATGGCAGCAGTATTATAGAATGTACAATTCCTAAGATGACAGAAAATCTACATTCCGGTGACAGTCTTTCTGTACGTCTTGTAGATTCAGAAAAATTATCATCAGGTAACACTGAAATTGAAATTGTGTATCCCGATGTTGCAACAGGTCTTTCATTCTATACGGAATTTGCACTTACAACACCTCAAACTTTCGATGCGGATAACAGCGGTACAATCGATATTCCGTTAGTCGGCTCAGCAATAGGCAAATGCCAATCCGGATTGATTACATTCGGCAAAACAAACTGGCCTGACAACACCGGTTATACTATTCAGGCAAATATTGACACAATACTCAATAGTATGGGTAAGAAAACCGTTTACGAGAAAAAAGCGTTTTATGATAAATTCCGTGGTGCTGTTCAAGAAAATAATAATCACAGAAGTAATGCTATGAAAATAATGGCTGCGACATTCAATGGTGTCGCTCCGTCTCGTGACGATTATAAAACCGATGCCGAATATCAAGAAGCATATGCAGATTATACCGATTTACTAAAAGATACCAAAGCTCCATTTGCCGGTTTTAATAACCAAAGGTACAGCGTCGAAGTAGCCGTTATTTTAGCTTTCGACTTTGTTAAAACGCCGGACAACGACTATATGTTTGCTTGCGGTTCGGTTTCTATCGGCGGAGCCTATACATTCAATAAGACTATGTATACTACAATTTACGGTGTACCTGTATTTTTAAATATCATTGCCGGTATTCAGGTAGATCTAATTACAAACTATGCTGCAGATGATGATAAAAATGCAATATCCGCAGATGAATTTAACAACTATCAAGGCAATATAGCAGACAGACTGAGCACTACCGATGTAACAC
>NZ_JBKVWU010000159.1:0-4390 GCF_046972485.1 Hominilimicola sp. | reverse complement strand
CCGACAGCAACACCAACAGCGACACCGACAGTGACACCAACAGCGACACCGACAGCAACACCAACAGCGACACCGACAGTGACACCAACAGCGACACCGACAGTGACGCCAACAGCGACACCGACAGCAACACCGACAGTGAACCCAACAGGTACACCAACAGTAAACCCAACAGTCACACCGATAGCAACTGCAACAGTTGCTCCGACAATAACACCAACAGCTACACCAAAATCAAGAGGCGGAAAAGGCAGCAGTGGTGGCGGAAGTTATGATTCAAGATCTACAGCCAAACCGACGACAATACCGATTCCTGTGACTCCGACAGCAACAGTTATTCCGACAACAACGCCAAATGCAAGCGGTAAAAATAACAATGTTCCAGATCTTAATAAAGAAGACCATTTTGCGTATATAGTTGGTTATCCTGAAGGTGATGTAAGACCGGAAGGCAATATTACAAGAGAAGAAGTAGCGTCTGTATTCTTCAGACTTCTTACTGACGAATCACGTCATGAATATTGGAAACAAACAAACAATTATAAAGATATTTCAAATGACAGATGGTCAAATAATGCAATTTCAACAATGACGAATGCAAATATTATATACGGTTATGAAGATAATACATTCAGACCGTCAAATGCCATAACAAGAGCAGAATTTGCCGCTATAGCCGCAAGATTCGATTCAGACGAATATACAGGCGAAGATAAGTTTAGGGATATAAGTGGACATTGGGCGGCTGAATATATAAACAGAGCATCTGAAAAAGGTTGGATTTCAGGTTATGAGGACGGAACGTTCAGACCGGAACAATATATAACAAGAGCAGAGGCAATGACTTTAATAAATTTATTGCTTGAACGAGTAGTAGAAAGCGATAAGATTCACAGCGATGCAATATTCTGGCCGGATAATAAATCTGATATGTGGTATTATACAGCAGTAGAAGAGGCAACAAATTCTCATAAATACACAAGAGAAAATACTAAATATGAAACTTGGACTGAAATTGACCAACCACGTGATTGGGAGAAAATTGAAAGGAAAGGTATTTTAGATTAATGAAAAGTACCTCCGAAAATTAAGTATTCTTAAAGTTTTGTGTAAATACAAAATAGTGCAGAAAATTTTATTTAAGCGGACGGAATTAAATTCCGTCCGCTTTTACGTTATCAAAAAAATCAAATCGTCAATAGCGGATTCTATCAGCAAAGAAGAACTCCAACCGAGAATGAGGCTCATATCCAATCACGACGGCGACTAATCCATTTTTCATGACGTCCATTATTGCAAGGTACAGCATTTTAAACAAACCTAAATATTTCAGGTATCCCCAAGCGGTTTGTGCACTTATCTGCACAACTAACACGATAGAAAAATTTAAAATAATACACTTTTTAAAATTTTACATCTTCTTTTCGATTTTTTCCATTGAAGATATTAATGATTTTAGTTAAAATAAAGTCAACAAATAAACAAAGAAAGGAATGAGAGAGATGTCTGAATACATTCTTGAGCTAAAAGGAATAACGAAAATATTTCCCGGAGTAAAGGCTCTTGATAATGTTCACTTTCAGTTAAAACAAGGTGAAATACATGCTCTTATGGGTGAAAACGGTGCAGGAAAATCAACATTCATAAAAGTTATCACCGGAGTACATCAAGCTGAAGAAGGTGAAATATTCATTAACGGCGAAAAAGTAGAAATAAAAAATCCTAAAGATGCACAAAAATTAAGTATTGCCGCTATTTATCAGCACGGTACGGCATATCAACATTTAAGTGTAACGGAAAACATTTTCATAGGACACGAGAAAATGACAAAGTTCCATACAATTGATTGGAAACAAATGCACAAGGATGCAAAAGCGCTTTTGGAGAGATTGGGAAGTGACATTGACCCACATTCAAGTATGGGTAATCTTACAGTTGCGGAACAACAGATAGTCGAAATTGCAAAAGCCATTTCTACAAATGCAAAAATAATCATAATGGACGAGCCTACGGCGGCTCTTTCAAAAAGAGAATGTGAGGAATTATACAGAATTACAGAACAACTTAGAGATGAAGGCTGTTCAATAATATTTATCTCGCATCGTTTTGAAGATATGTACAGACTTGCTACAAGAGTAACCGTATTTCGTGACTCACAGTACATAGGTACATGGAATGTAGATGAAATTTCAAATGAAGTATTGATTTCAAAAATGGTCGGACGTGAAATTTCTCAAATTTATCCTAAGCAAGAAGTTGAAAGAGGAGAAGAAATTTTCAGAGTTGAGGGATTATCAAAGACAGGGTACTACAAAGATGTTTCTTTTTCACTTCACAAAGGCGAAATTCTTGCTATGACAGGACTTGTCGGTGCAGGACGAACAGAAGTATGTCAAGGTATTATGGGTATTGAAAGACCCGATAAAGGAAAGGTCATTTTGGAAGGAAAAACACTTTCAATAAAACATCCGTCAGACGCTATGAAAGCAGGTATCGGATATTTGCCTGAGGACAGACAAAAACAAGGTCTGATTCTTGATTGGGGATTGGGACAAAACGTAACATTATCAACACTTGAAAAATTTACTAAGTTCACTGTTATAAACAGAAAAGCAGAACGTGAACGTTCAAAAGAACTTTTAGAAAAAGTTAAAACAAAGGCTCTTTCTGTATTTGATAAGGCGTCAAGTTTGTCAGGTGGTAATCAGCAAAAGGTTATTGTAGCAAAGGTTTTAAATTCCGATTTGAAAGTAGTTATCCTTGACGAACCGACAAAGGGTGTCGATGTAGGTGCAAAAGCACAGATATATGAAATTATGTCAGAATTGGCGGCACAAGGTTTCGGAGTAATAATGATTTCTTCGGAAATGCCAGAAGTATTGGGTATGGCAGATACAATCCTTGTTATGAAAGAGGGCAGAGTATCTAAGATTTTTGCAGATGCAACAGGCGTTACTCAAGAACAAATCCTTGAGGCCGCAATGAATATGTAGGAGGTGTGATTTAATTATGAAGTTAAAAAAATTCTTTTCATCGAATATTCGTGAAATCAGCTTAATTATTGTAATGATTGCACTTTCTGTATTTATTGAAATAAGAAGTGGAGGAAACTTCTTCACACTTGAAAACATTTCCGATATGTTCACGGAAACGGCAGTTCTTGCAATTACAGCGGTAGGCATGATGATGGTAATTATCACAAGCGGTATTGACCTTTCAATCGGCTCGATAATGGCGTTGGGTGCAATGGTCGGTGGAACGATACTTAAAAATAATCAAGCAGTTCCCGGAGTGGTAATAATTTTAGTATCGATAGCAGTCGGTATTGTATGTGGTTTCATAAACGGTACATTGGTTGCTAAACTGAAAATATTACCTATTATTGCAACACTCGGTATGATGAATATATATCGCGGACTTACATATTTAGTTGCCAACGGAAGTTGGGTAAAACAACAGGAAATGGGAACAAAATTTCTGTCAATCGCGACAGGAAAGTTTCTTGGTATAAATAATCTTATAGTTATAGCAATAGTTGTTTATATAATTGCTGCATTCTTCCTAAATAAAACCCGTACGGGCAGAAAGATTTATGCGGTAGGAAACAGTGAAGAAAGTGCAAGAGTTTCTGGTATCAAAACAGACCGAACATTAATTATGGTTTATACTATATTAGGTGCGGTAGCCGGCTTAGGCGGTATACTTTATGTATGTAAATACGGAGTTGCTCAAGGTGAAACCTGTACCGGATACGAAATGAATGTAATCGCAGCTTGCGTACTTGGCGGTGTAAGCATTAATGGCGGTACAGGCAGAGTACAAGGCGTATTGTTGGGTGCTGTATTACTTGGTATTCTTAACAATGCAATGCCGCTTATCCATGTATCTTCATTCTGGCAAGAGGCAATTCGCGGTTTGATTATACTTCTTTCAATTATAGCAAACTCGTTAATTCAAAGAAACGTTGAAATGAAAGCATTGAGAAGGAGGAATATCTGATGGCTAAAGAGTATGTAAAACAGGCTGTAAGCAGTGACGGTACAAGAACAATATCAGCCCAAAGAGGATTTTCTTGGCAGAGATTTCTTTTTCAATGGGAGTGGATGCTTGTATTAATGCTTATATTGGTAAATATATTTAATATATCCGCGTCACCGTATTATGCACACGCAAAATCAATTTTAAATGCAACTCGTGACTTCTTGGATAAAGCAATAGTAGTATTTCCGATGGCATTCGTATTAATGCTCGGTGAAATCGACATCAGTGTTGCGTCAATTATGGCTCTTTCAGCAACAATTATGGGTGTTGCGTTTGATGCGGGAGTTCCGATGATCGGTGCAATCGGTCTTGCACTTGTTACAGGCACTGTATGCGGTTTGATTAACGG
>NZ_JBKVWU010000158.1:0-4408 GCF_046972485.1 Hominilimicola sp. | reverse complement strand
ATCAATAAAACAAAGATTTGACGGCAGATCAAGAGGATATTTCCGATGAAATGCAGAGTTTGTTTGACGAAAGTCTGACGGCAGACCAAGAAGATATTTCGGGTGATATGGAAAGTCTTTTTGATGAAACACCCAAACAAACGTCTACAGGTGACAAAATCAAAAAAGATACCAAACTTTCAGAGGGAAGTTTATCTGCGGAAGTAAATAATGTACTTTTCGGTGAAAAAGGCAAGGTTGAGGAAAAGGCTGTAAAGGTTGAAGGTGCAGGTTTTATAGGAATAGACGCGAAAATGTCGCTTGCATTGCCTAAAGACGTTTTAGGTTCACTTGTTTCAAATGCACCGGGTATATATGCAAGCGTTACCATAAACACAATAGACAATGTATACGAATTAAATGCAGGTCTTAATATCAAGATTATTGAATGTGAGGGTATACTTGCATTTAAAGAAGTTAATGTAAAAAACAAAGATGTTATAGTACCGGATAAAATCGAATTTTATATCCGTGACGGACTGAAAATTCCTATTGCACCGCCTGCATTGTTTATGACAGGCTTGGGCGGCGGTATAAATGAACTTGCCGATACCATAGGCGGTGAATTTGACAAACTTCCGCCGATTACTATATTGTTGTTCACAAGACTTGAGGCTATAGGTACTCTTGTGGGGGATTTTAATGCCAGAATAAGCCTTGAGGGACTGTCGCTTAAAGGCGATATGAAATTAAAAGTATCGGATTCTTTGCTTGATTTGAAAGCAGGAATAAATGCAAGATGGATAGAGCCTTGGGAACTTAATCTTTACGGTAATGTAAGTATTATAGACGGACTTATAAAAGGCGGTATTACAATAAATATTGCCGATGATTATTTCTACGGCTACATATTTGCAAGCATTTGCATACCGGACAGTATTCCGCTTGTGGGTGGTAAAGAACTTGCAGGTGTTGAGGCTGCTGTATCTGATGAATTTATCGGTGCAAATATCAAGATTATCGGTATCCGTTTCGGTGTAATATATTATTGGGGTAAAAATGTATCATTCGGTAAGAATGTAGATTTAAGTGCACCGCCGCGGGGCGAAAATAACTCAATTAGCCTTATGAGTTCTGACGACGTAA
Organism: Hominilimicola sp.; assembly: GCF_046972485.1. Taxonomy (NCBI): domain Bacteria; kingdom Bacillati; phylum Bacillota; class Clostridia; order Eubacteriales; family Oscillospiraceae; genus Hominilimicola; species Hominilimicola sp. The sequence goes on along the minus strand of NZ_JBKVWU010000158.1, from coordinate 3,283 downwards.
CAGGCTACTACGGAACTAATGTACACGAATTGTCTGTTGAGCCGATAGGTATGATGACAGACGGCAGTGAATATAAAGAGGCAAGTGTAAATGTAGAAAATGCTCAAAATCAAGACGCATTATTGCTTGAAATACCTTATACAGGTTCAGGCACACCTGAGGCAGGCGAAATTACACTTATAAATGCCGACGGAGCCGTAATAAACACAATTTTGGACGACGGGAACGGTAACGGAAATATGCTTGTACAGCGCCGTGACGGTGACAATTATATTTATGTAACGGTTACGGAAAAGGATAAAATCATAAACGGTAAGTGGACTGTAAGATACACAACACCTAACATTACAATCAAGTCATTTAATATGAACGGTGTTGACGGTATAGCAGGTATAGATTCGTGCAGCATATCACATTCATCTGAAGATTCTGCCGAACTTACAGCGTCATGGACAATGAGCGGAAGTACCGATAAAAAAGGGACAATAGACGTTTATTTGACGAAAGACAAAGATGTTTTGAAGAAAGTCAAAACAGGTGACAACAAAGGCGATTCGTTAGGAACTAACATACTTCACAAAACAGACGCAGAAATAAAAAACGGCAGTGAAAAAATTACACTTCCGGACACATTTGAAAGCGGAACGTATTACGCAGTAACAACCGTATCTACAACAGACGGAATAAGTCTTGCGATTAGTGATACACCTGTAAAATTCAAGAATAAGAAACTTCCTAAGTCAGTTTCAAAGGTGCATATCAATTATGGTGGTAACGGTAATATATTTGTGAATGTAACAGATCCCGAAAATGCTGATTATACGCATTATATAGCTGAAATTGTTGCGGAAGACGGTAGTGTACTAAGTAATAATGTAGGTCAGTTTGAAAAAGGCTCAAACTTCGTATTCGGCAAGGAGGCATATCTTGAAACAGGTAAAACATATTATGTCAATGTAAGAACCCTACGTGAAGAATACGGAAAATCGGATTCTTCTGATGAATATAAGACATGGTATTATTACGGTGATGAGGTGGTTTCGTCGGATAAACTTGTAATGCCTGAAAAGGATATGCCAAAGTTGAAAGAGGTAAAAACAAACTTTGACAGCACAAAAGAATATATAAATGATAATAATATTATTGTTGAATATGTATTTGACAATGATGTGTTTATGGAATTGTCGGTAAACGGTCAAAAGGCATACAGTGACAATAAATTTAAGAAAGAATGGAAGTTTGTTTTAGATGACCTTGAGGACGGCGATTATGTAATTGATTTCACAGCTTATACGAGCAAAAAAGACAATATAAGCGGTAAAGATGCAATTATAGGCGACAGTGATGCGAGATTGGCATTCTCAATAGATACATCAGCACCTATATTGTCGCTTTCGCAAAAATCAGCTGAAAGCGTTGAAAATGTTTCAGCAATATTTGGAGCGAATACTGTGATAACCGAAGATGACGGAAGTTACACTATTGAGGGATTAACAGAAAAATCTTCGACTCTTACAATAGACGGAGAAACTGACGGAATTACGGTTAATGAAAACGGAAGTTTCAGTATTGCCAAAAAATTATCAGATAATGAAAATTATAAATCGCATACGCTAAAAGCTGTAGATAACGCAGGCAACGTAACCGAACTTATGGTATATGCGGTGCGTAAAGGTAGTTTTGCGATTAAAGAAATTAAACTTAAAAATAACGGTGAGGATATTCAAACTGTTGATGGCGAGAAAAAGATTTCAATGAAAAGCGGTCAAAATACAAAGCTTTCGGCTTTTGCGGTCCTTGACGACGGAAAAGAATTTGAATTAAGTGACGATATGATTGATTGGAGTGTGTTGTACGAGAAAAATCGTATCGCACTTGATGAGGGTGATATAACCGCATTGTCAAAGGGCGAAACAGCGGTAAAAGTTAAAATGAATACCGCAAATATTCAAACTGCGGAATACAAGAATATAGAAGACGGATTTTCTGATTATGCAGTAATTGAGATAACAGGCAATTCAAAAGAAGATTTGATAGAAAAGATTAAAGAGGCACAAGAACTTCTTGACAATACACCTAATGCGTCGGACAATAAAAAGAATGCTTTGCAGGAGGCTATTAATAAAGCACAGGAGCTTGTTAATGACAGTAACGCAACAGAGGACGATTATACACAAGGTGTTGCGGCATTAAATAAGGCTATGGAATCCTTTAAAAGCACAGGCAAACATTCGGGTGGTGGCTCATCTTCGGCAAAATATAAGATAACATTACTACCGTCGGAAAATGGAAAAGTTACATTGTCAAGTACGGAAGTTAAAGCCGGCACAAGCGTAACTGTAACATCAGTTCCGAATGACGGCTATATGGTAAAGGATATTCTTATAAACGGCGTCAGCGTTGGCAGTAATGCAGAAGTGTATACCGTTAAATCGGTATCTGAAAATATGGAAATTCAAGTAATATTCGGCGAGAAAACCGATTTACCGTTTATTGATGTTGAAAAGACAGATTGGTTCTATGATAATGTTAAATATGTTTATGAGCATAAATTTATGGTCGGTATAACGGATATAACATTTGAGCCGAACACAAACCTTTCAAGAGCAATGTTTGTTGCTATTCTACATAGAATAGACGGTGAAAAAGAGGAAGGCGAATGTAAATTTGAAGATGTTCCAAGCGGTGCATATTATGAAAAAGCAGTTGCTTGGGCAAGCACTAACGGCATAGTGGCAGGAATATCGGCAACAGAATTTGATTCTAACGCAGATATTACAAGAGAACAAATGGCAGCGATTTTGTACAGATACGCAAATTACAAGAAGATAGATACACAAGTGGGAGATAACACAAATATACTTTCATATGATGATTATAACGATATTTCTGAATATGCAATTCCGTCAATGCAATGGGCGGCAGGCAGCGGATTAATGGTCGGAAAAACAGATACAACACTTAATCCGAAAGACAATGCCACAAGAGCAGAGGCGGCAGCGGTATTTATGAGATTTGTAGAAAATTTTAACGATTAAAATAATAGACCCATCAAAAATGATGGGTCTATTTGAATGTTTTCCGGAATTCTCTCAATTACTCCGTCTGCAACTGCCGGAACAGCAACAGTTTCGGCAGAATGTGACGAAATAAAGAAATCTATAAATTTAGTGCTTAATTCACTCGGTAATGCGAATAAAGTTGAATTTTACAGTGATGAAGTCGTATATAGAGGAACATCAAAATATATGGCAATTACAATCGCTGACGGTGTGGTTATTAC
>NZ_JBKVWU010000157.1:0-4446 GCF_046972485.1 Hominilimicola sp. | reverse complement strand
GCTCTGTGCTATTTCATATATACCACATTCTTTGGCATACGTTTTAAGTGACGCAACTTCGATAATATTTTGTACGGCTCTCGGTATATCACCAAATCTGTCGATAAGTTCGTCCTCGATTTCAAACTTATCGTCCTCCGTTTCGATTGCCGCTATTTTCTTGTATATATCAATACGTTGATTGTGGTTTCTGATATAGCTTTCAGGCAAATATGCGTCAATATTTATATCAATCGCAACGTCCTGCACATCGTCAATCTTAATACCCTGTGCCTCATCAACGCTTTCTTTCAGCAATTTACAGTACATATCGTAGCCGACAGCGTCCATATGTCCGTGCTGTTCAGGTCCTAAAATATTGCCTGCACCTCTTATTTCAAGGTCACGCATTGCAATTTTAAATCCCGAACCGAACTCGGTAAATTCCTTTACCGCACGAAGTCTTTTTGACGCAATATCCGATAATATCTTATCTCTGTGATACGTCAAATACGCATATGCCGCACGATTTGAACGTCCGACACGTCCTCTTAACTGATAAAGCTGTGAAAGTCCCATTTTATCGGCATTTTCAATTATAATCGTATTCGCATTCGGAATGTCAAGACCTGTTTCGATAATAGTCGTACAGACAAGTACGTCAGTTTTGCCGTTTACCATATCGTACATAATATCTTCAAGTTCGTCCTCTTTCATCTTACCGTGACCGACTGCAACGGTTATATCGGGGAACATTGAACGTATCCATTCCGCTTTTCTGTATATTCCCTGTACACGGTTATACAGATAAAACACCTGTCCTCCGCGTGACAGTTCATTTCTGACAGCGTCCGCTATAACTGCGGGATTGTCCTCCAAAACATACGTCTGTACAGGGTATCTGTTTTCGGGCGGTTCCGAAAGCACACTCATATCTCTTACACCCGTCATTGCCATATGCAAGGTACGCGGTATAGGCGTTGCAGTCATTGTCAGAACGTCTATATTTTGCTTTAATTCCTTTAACCGTTCCTTGTGTGCAACACCAAATCTCTGTTCCTCGTCTATTATAAGCAAGCCCAAATCTTTAAATTCCAAGTCCTTTGAAAGTATTCTGTGCGTTCCGATAATTATATCAATTTCGCCCGTTTTAAGTTTTTTCAAAATACGTTTTTGCTCGGAAGCTGTACGAAAACGCGACAGCATTTCAACCTTTATCGGAAAACTTTCCATACGTTTTAAAAACGTTTCGTAATGCTGCATTGCAAGAATTGTCGTAGGGCAAAGATATGCGACTTGTTTTGAGTCGCCGACCGCCTTAAATGCCGCACGAAGTGCAATTTCCGTTTTACCGAAACCAACGTCACCGCAAAGAAGTCTGTCCATCGGCTTTTGGCTTTCCATATCGCCTTTAACTTCTTCAATCGACCTTAATTGGTCGTCCGTTTCCTGATACGGGAACGTATCTTCAAAATCACGCTGCCAAGGTGTGTCTTCACTGTACGCAAAACCTTTTGCCCTCTCACGTTCCGCATAAAGTGCAACAAGTTTTTTCGCCAATTCTTCCGTTGACTGTTTTACTCTCTGCTTTGTCTTGTTCCATTCGTTACTGCCGAGCTTATTAAGTTTCAGCTTTTTATCGGTATTGCCGACATATTTATAAAGCAGATTAAGCTGGTCAATCGGAATATACAAAGAATCTGTGCCTTGATACTGAATTTTAAGGTAATCCTTTGTTATACCGCCGACAACCATTTTCTTTGTACCCATATATTGACCGATACCGTGCGTTTGATGTACAACGTAGTCGCCTACACTTATATCTGTGTAATTCTTAATTCTGTTTGCATTTTCAACTTTACGTCTTGAACGACTTTTCTTTGTTTCAAAAATTTCTCTGTCGGAAACAAGCACAAAATTAATTTCGGGATACTCAAAGCCCTTATTAAGTTCACCCTTTATTATAACGGTTTCGCCTTTATTGAAATTCGCCTTATTTGCGTCATCACCGATAAATCTCGCTCTTATCCCCTTGTCAACAAGCACACCTGCAAGGTTTTCGCCGCGGCCTCTTGACGTACAAAGAATTGCGACCGTATAATTTTTACTCTGCCAATTCCTTAAATCTTCATACAAATACTCGATTTTACCGTGGAACGAAACAGTTGTTTTAGTTGTGAATGTTTCAAGGTGCTTGTATTTAAAGTCGGTTGACGAATGAGAAAGAACGTCAAGCGAAATAAGTTTTTTCGCCGACATTTCATGCACTTTATCGTGATATGAGCAATAAAAACTGTCCTTTGCCGCACCGATTATTCCCTTTTCTTTAAGTTCGGCTACTACTTCGTTTTTCTCCCATTCAAACGTCTTGCCACGCTCGCTTATACGTTTCGGGTCAATTATAAACACAAGGTCATTATCCGAAAAATAATCGGTAATTGACGGTATTTTGTCATATACAAGCGATACATATTTGTCTATTGACGGGAAATATCTTACTTCCTTAAAGCTTTCTATATCCGATTCGGTTGTTTCGATAAAATAGCTTTCGTCACTCTTTTTACGTTTCGCACTTCTTATGCGTTTTTCAAGCTCTGCTATAATTCTGTCACGTTTTTCGTCAGTGATAACCGCCTCATTCGCCGGCGTCACACGTGCGAAGTCAATCTTATCAAGCGAACGCTGAGTATATGTGTCAAACTCTCTTATAGAGTCGGTTTCATCATCAAAAAATTCAATTCTGTACGGATTTTCGTTGCCGACAGGAAATATATCAAGTATTCCACCGCGGATTGCGAACTGTCCCGCACCCTCAACGCTGTCCTCTCTTGAGTAACCCATTACAACAAGGTCCTCCGTCAGCTTTTCAAGATTAAACGTTTTTCCAAGCTCAAAATCTATACAAAGGCTCTTAAATTCTTCTTTATCGCAAGTATACTGCAGAATTGCGTCAAGGCTTGTCACAACTATATAATCGCCGCCGCTTACAAGTTTCTGTATAACGGAAATTCTTGCGTGCTCGTTCTGATGACCGGAGGTTTCGATATTATAGAAAATATATTCCTTTGTCGGAAAATACAAAACATTATCCGAATACAATTCCATATCCGAATAAAGTTTTCTCGCCTCCATATCACTGTAACACACAACAAGCGCAGATGATTTATTTTCATTTTTCAGCGAATAAATAAGCTGTCCCTGAGCCGATTCAACTATTCCCGCAACAGAAACAGGCGTATTATTAAGATTTTCGACTATGCCTTTATACGGTGCATAATCGTTTAAAATATCAGAAAAATTCATATTTACAGCCTTTCTGCCCACAACCGTTCTTTACACACCTTGTCGTGGACGGACAAAATGCACTTTTTTATTTGCCGTTATACTTATTCATCGCAGACTGTACACCGTTTTTGATAATCTCTGCAACAGCTTTTTCCGCTTTAACTATTGCGTCCTCCATTACAGGAATTTCTTCCTTTGTAAATCTGCCGAGTACAAAGTCTGCCAAATCATAATCTTCGTGTTTCGGTGCACCGACACCCATTTTTACTCTTGGGAATGTATCGCTGTTTAGACGGTATATTATAGATTTAAGTCCGTTGTGACCGCCGGCACTTCCTTTCGGTCTTACTCTTATTCTGCCTACATCAAGAGATATATCGTCATTGATTACAATAATATTTTCAGGCGGTATTTTATAAAACTGTGCCATTTCACCGACTGAATCACCGCTTAAATTCATATATGTCTGCGGTTTTACAAGGTACACCTTTTCACCGCTTATTGTTGCCTCACCGTACACTGCTTTAAACTTTAATTTGGTAAGTTTTGCACCGTACTTATCCGCAATATAGTCTATTGTGTGAAATCCGATATTATGACGCGTCATATCGTACTGCTTACCCGGATTTCCAAGTCCCACTATTAAATACATTGGTATAATCTCCTCTTTACGTCCAAAAAGGGCAGATAATTTATCTGCCCAAATATCTTTAAAACTCATATTACTTACGTTTATCCTTCCAACCCTCTTTATTAACCTGTCTTGCACGTGCGATAGACAAGCTGTTTTCAGGAATATCTTCTGTTATTGTCGAGCCTGCGGCAATATAAACGCCGTCACCGACATTAATCGGCGAAACGAAGTTTGTGTTACAGCCGACAAAGCAATCATCACCGATTGTTGTTCTGTACTTCTTCTTACCGTCATAGTTACACGTTACAGTACCACAGCCGAAGTTTACCCTCTTACCGACATCGCTGTCGCCGATGTATGTAAGGTGAGAAATCTTTGTACCGTCGTCAATATTTGAATTTTTAAGCTCAACAAAATCGCCGACTTTAACTTCCTTACCCACATGACAATTAGGTCTGATATACGCAAAAGGTCCTACGTGTGTACCCTCGTCAACTTCCGATTCAAGTATAACTGAGCTTAACACGTCAACACCGTCATGTATAACC
>NZ_JBKVWU010000156.1:0-4518 GCF_046972485.1 Hominilimicola sp. | reverse complement strand
AGTCATGGCAGAAATGACAAAAATCGAAATTATCACCAGACAAAGCAAACTTGAGGATTTAAAGACGGCTTTGAACGAAATCGGAATTAACGGAATGACCGTATCCAATGTATTGGGTTACGGTGTGCAAAAGGGACAAAAGCACCGTTACAGAGGTGTTGAGTACAGCGTTGACTTACTTCCGAAGATAAAGATTGAAATGGTTGTGTGTACAGTGCCTGTTGATGATGTTGTTAATACGGCAATTTCGGTTTTGAGAACAGGTGAAATCGGTGACGGTAAGATTTTTATTTCACCTGTATCGAGAGTTATAAAAGTAAGAACAGGCGAAGAGGACAGAGAGGCTTTATTATAGGGGGTATAAAAATATGTTAAACAGTGGAGATATAGGATTTATGATAATTGCGGCAACGTATGTGTTTTTGATGACACCGGGATTGGCATTTTTCTATGGCGGTCTTGCACAAAGAAAAAATGTGCTCAATACAATGATGATGTCAGTAGCATTTATGGGACTTTCGTCGGTATTGTGGGTACTTTGCGGATATTCGCTTTCATTCAGCGGTGACTTGGGCGGAGTTATAGGAAACTTAAAGTGGTTTGCGTTTAACGGTGTCGGAGCGGAGGCTGGTCCTTACAGTGACAATATCCCTAATATGGGTTTTGCGTTGTTTCAGATGATGTTTGCCATTATAACACCGTCGCTTATTACAGGTGCGGTTGCGGGAAGAATGAAATTTAAAGCAATATTCTTATTCGTATTCTTGTGGCAGTTTGTGGTTTATTATCCGATGGCTCATATGGTTTGGGGCGGCGGATTTCTTGCTCAAATCGGCTCAATCGACTTTGCCGGCGGTAACGTTGTACATATAAGCTCCGGTGTTTCGGGTCTTGTGCTTGCAATATTAATCGGTAAGAGAAAAGGCATTGAGAAAAGAAGTGTCGTACCGCATAATATTCCGTTTGTTGTACTCGGCGCGTCACTTTTGTGGTTTGGTTGGTTCGGATTTAATGCAGGAAGTGCGCTTGCGGCAGACGGTCTTGCACTTCACGCATTTACAACAACTAACACTTCTGCGGCTTGTGCAATGCTTTCGTGGATGATTATAGATATAATCAAAGGCGGAAAGCCGACAGTAGTCGGAGCTTGTACAGGCGGTGTTATCGGTTTGGTGGCAATTACACCGGGTGCAGGTTTCGTACCGATATGGGCGTCGTTTATTATCGGTGCACTTGTCAGCCCGATATGTTACTTTGCATTATCTGTATTAAAACCAAAATTCGGATATGATGACGCACTTGACGCATTCGGCTGTCACGGTATCGGCGGTATATGGGGCGGTATCGCAACAGGCTTGTTTGCACAAACTTCGATTAATCCGGTAGCTAAATGGGACGGTCTTGTTTTCGGTGATTATCATTTGTTCGTGGCACAGGTGCTTAGTATATTGGTAACAATAGCCGTTGCGGTTGTCGGAACATTGATTTGTGTGGGTATTGTAAGATTGTTTACAAAACTTCGTGTTGATGAAAACAGTGAAAATGTCGGTCTTGACGACAGTGAACACGGCGAACGCGCATATTCGGCAATATGGGAGTAAAGCATAGAAAAATGACAAAAGGCAGACAAAATCATTATGGTTTTGTCTGCTATTTTTTTATTTAAAAATATCTCTTGCAATATATTATCTTTTTCGATAAAATAGTAGTAACATATGTAAACGAAAGAAGTATATTGATGAAAAAGGAAAAAGTTCTTAAAAAATATTTCGGACACAAGAAGTTTCGTGACGGACAGTCTGAGATTATAGATAATATATTAGAAGGAAACGATATTCTCGGAATAATGCCGACGGGTGCGGGAAAATCAATGTGTTACCAAGTACCGGCACTGATGATGGAAGGTATAACGATTGTAATTTCGCCGCTTATATCACTTATGATTGACCAAGTAAATTCACTTGTTCAGTCGGGTGTTGCCGCCGCATACATAAACAGTTCGCTGACTTTGGCACAGCAAAATAAAGTTGTAAGCAATATTTACAAGGGTATGTATAAAATAATATATGTTGCACCCGAAAGACTTGAACTTGAGGGATTTATAAGGGTAGCGCAAACAGTGAAAATCTCTATGATAACCATAGATGAAGCACATTGTGTATCGCAGTGGGGACATGATTTCAGACCGGGATATTTGAAAATAGAAGAATTTATAAAAAAACTTTCATACAGACCGATTATAGCTGCTTTTACCGCAACAGCGACCGACGATGTGAGAGAAGATATAATTCGTATTTTGAAACTAAACAATCCGTATGTTAAGGTTACGGGCTTTAACAGAGAAAATCTGTATTTTGAAGTGCAAAGACCGAAAGATAAATTTACGGCACTTTGTGATATTTTGGACAGTCATAAAAATCAAAGTGCGATAGTGTATTGCTCGACAAGAAAAACGGTTGAGGAAGTGTGTGAAAGACTTAATGACAACGGATATGATGCGACAAGGTATCATGCAGGACTTGACGATGACGAAAGGCAGAAAAATCAAGACGATTTTATATACGACCGATGTGAAATAATGGTTGCAACGAACGCATTCGGTATGGGGATAGATAAATCGAATGTTTATCTTGTTGTGCATTACAATATGCCGAAAAATATTGAAAGCTATTATCAAGAGGCGGGCAGAGCGGGACGTGACGGCGGTGATGCAGACTGTATTATGCTTTACAGTGCCCGTGATGTCAATACTGCAAGATATTTTATCGAAAATCCGGATGAAAACTCGGAAATATCAGACCAAATGCGTATCAAAATTATGGAAAAGGATTTTGAACGCTTGAAAATGATGACGTTTTATTGCACTACAAGTGAGTGTCTCAGAGCATTTATTCTTGAATATTTCGGCGAAAATCCGCCGCTTAACTGTGACAACTGCGGAAATTGCAATACTAATTTTGAAACAACGGATATAACCGTTGACGCACAAAAAATAGTGTCCTGTGTATACAGAATACGAAAAAAGGGGAGAAGTTGCGGTAAGACGCTTTTGGCGGAGGTGCTTTACGGAAGTAAGCTCGACAAAATAAAAAGACTTGACCTTGATACTATTTCTACATACGGAATTATGAGCGATATGTCGCTTAAAAGGATAAGATATATTATTGATTATTTAATTCAAGAGGGCTATCTTGAAGTTGACGAAATGAATTACAGGACTGTACAGCCCACACCGAAAACAAAGGAAATATTAAACGGTAAAGAGCTTTCGATGAAATTGATTAAGGAAGTTTCTTATACTCATAAGAAGGATACCGTTTTGACGTCTGAGGAAGACAGACTGTTTGAAAGACTTAAAAAACTTCGTAACAGACGTGCCGTTATGGCAAGTGTTCCTGCGTATGTTATATTTCAAGATTCTACACTTCGTGAAATGTGCCGTAAACGTCCTGTTACGGACAGTGAATTTTTGAATATCTCCGGTGTCGGCGAAATGAAAAAACGTAAATACGGCAAAGAATTTATGGAAGAAATACAAAAGTTTATAAACGAAAACGAGTAGTCATTCATTGACTACTCATTTTTTAATTCTTTCGGTGTAACATATATTGTGTTGTAATAATCATATATCACCATACCGGGTTTTGCACCGTTTGGCTTTTTGACATTTTTAATCTGCGTAAAGTCAACGGGAACTTGTGATGAATCACGACCTTTTGAATAGTATGCCGCAAGTTCGGCAGCCTCCGTGATTGTCGTTTTCGGAACGTCTTTATCAAGTCCGAGTTTTATGATTGTATGCGAGCCGTGAATATTTTTGGTATGAAACCACAAATCAGACGAATTTGCAAATTTTAATGTAAGGTAATCGTTTTGGGTATTATTCTTGCCCACATAAATATCAAAACCGTCGGAACTTACAAAGTGCATAGGTTTTGACGCATTTTGTTTTTGCTTTTTTGGATTGAACTTTCTGTTTAAATAGCCTTCGGCAATCAGTTCCGCACGAATTGCGTTTAAGTCTGATTCCGTATCAGATGTTTCGATAGCGGCAAGTGTGCTTTCGAGATATTCAAGGTCATTTTTGGCGTTTTCAATTTGTTTTGCTGCCTCAATTTCGGCATTTTTCGCCTTGTTATATCGCTTGTAATACTTCTGTGCATTCTGTGACGGTGAAAGCTGCGGCGAAAGCGGAATTTTTACGGTAGGCGAATCCTCTTTGTAGTAATCTATAACTTCAACGCTCGACTGACCGTTTTTTATATTATAAAGATTTGCCATAAGCAAGTCACCGTATATTTTATATTTATCTTTATTCTCCGAATCGGCAAGCGTTTTATTTAAAATTCCGAGCTTTTTTGAAACACGTTCTATATTATTGTTAAGAAGTTTCACAAGGTCGGCACTCTTTTGACGCATTCTTTCGTGCATATCGCGAGTTCTGTAAAATGTGTCAAGAAGTACGCTTATGTCGTCAAATTCTTTAATTTCCGCAAGTGATTCGTACTGTGTTATAGG
>NZ_JBKVWU010000155.1:0-4532 GCF_046972485.1 Hominilimicola sp. | reverse complement strand
TTCTTGTCCTCCTAAAAATTATTATCTCTGTTTCTTTTTTGAGGTTTCCCTCATTTCTTGTCTTTATTATACGCCCATTGGGCGTAAATGTCAAGCCTTTTTTCAAAAAAATTAAAAAAATTTTGCAATAAAAAAACAACGGACAAAATCCGTTGTTTTAAAATTATATTTGTTTCATACAGAACAGTAACCGACCTATCAAATACATTTTGATAGGTTCGAAAACTGCGACTAATGGTACGCGATCAGGGGTTCGAACCCTGGACACCCTGATTAAGAGTCAGGTGCTCTACCAACTGAGCTAATCACGCATATTCAGTTTTAATGTCTGACGACAAATGATATGATAGCACATTAAAATTATTTTGTCAATACTTTTTTGCAAAAAATATTGTTTTTTATAGAAAAACAAAAAAATATCCGAACCGAGGTTCGGATATTGTAACTTATGGTACGCCCGGAGGGATTCGAACCCACGACCTAACGGTTCGTAGCCGTTCACTCTATCCAACTGAGCTACGGACGCATATCTGTTTAAGCTACGCATAATATATTACCATAAAGGTGTGGGTATTGTCAAGAACTTTTTTGTAAAAAAAGAAAAAAATTTGATTTATCTATCATATAGTATGAAATTTTTAACCGACAAATTTTGCATTGTTACATTGATATTAAAGGTATATTATTTTTATAAATTAACCCTTTAAAAATTTTTTGAAATGTGCTATAATAATAAGACTGTAACAGAATTATAGATATTTCGTATTATAATCATATGAGAATTATATTATAATGCGAGGTGTTTAAAGTGGGCAAACTTGTTATAGACGGCGGAAATAAGATAAGCGGTGAAATCGGTGTACAAGGTGCGAAAAATGCCGTACTGCCGATACTTGCAGCCACGGTTATGGCTGACGGAGTATGTACTTTGAAAAACTGTCCATATCTTCGTGATGTAGATAAAACAGATTTGGTGCTTGAAAGATTGGGCTGCAGAGTACATAGGGCAGGCAATATCGTAACGGTTGATACAAGAGGTATGTGTGACTGTAAAATATGTGAAGATTTAATGCGTGAGATGCGTTCTTCAATCATATTTTTGGGAGCGATAATTTCAAGGTGCAAAAAAGCGGTTGTAAGTATGCCCGGCGGTTGTCCGATTGGTTTAAGGCCGATTGATTTGCATTTAAAGGCTTTGCGTGAACTTGGTGTCGATATTCAGGAAGAACACGGCTATATAAAATGCAGTACTGATAAGATTGTCGGCGGAAACATACATCTTGATTTTCCAAGCGTCGGAGCAACCGAAAATGCTATGCTTGCCGCAGTTTGTGCGGAGGGTTTTACAACTATTACAAATGCGGCGCGTGAACCGGAGATTGTTGATTTGGGTAACTTCCTGAATTGTATGGGTGCAAAAGTCCGCGGTATGGGCGGCAGTGTAATAAAAATAGAGGGAGTAAGCAAGCTTCACGGTGCGGAGTATACGATAATGCCCGACCGTATTGTTGCCGCAACATATCTGGCCGCATCTGCGATTACGGGCGGAGAGATATGTCTTAAAAATGTCAATCCACGCGATATGGGAGCAATGCTCCATGTGCTTTTGGATATGGGAGTACAGCTTAGAATAGAAAAAGATAAAATTATTCAGAAAGCTCCCAAGAAACTTGAAAGTATACATATAGTAAGAACAATGCCGTATCCGGGTTTTCCGACGGATATACAATCGCCGTTTATGGCGCTTGCAACTGTGGCAAGAGGAACAAGTGTATTTATAGAAAATATATTTGAAAACAGATTTCAGCATGTTGATGAACTTACACGAATGGGTGCTGACATAAAAGTAGAAGGCAGAAGTGCCGTTGTAAGAGGCGTAAACGTTTTGCAGGGTGCAAATGTTGTTGCAAGAGAACTGCGCGGAGGCGCGGCGCTTGTTGTTGCGGCACTTGCCGCAAACGGTACAACGACGATTGGCGGCACAGAATTTATAGACAGAGGTTATGAAAATATAGAAAAGTATCTGCTTGAATGCGGAGCGAAAATCAGACGAGAATAATTCAGGGTGATAGTATGGATGAAAATAATCGTAATATACGAGTCGTCAAAACAGGCGGTCGTAAGGTTACAAAAACTACAACTGAATATGATTGGAGCAGGTTAGAGAAAAGAACCTTGAAAGAACATAAAGATGTTCCCGAAAGAAGTGTTCGGCGTGAACCTACACAGCTTGAACGAAAAATTCGCTACCAAAAAAAACAAAAGCAACAGCGTCTTAAAATACAGCGTAGACGTGCATTGTTGGGATTTGTTTTGGCGGTGATTCTTGTAAGCGTGCTCTTATTTATGACACCGATATTTAACATTCGTTCCGTATCGGTTGAGGGAAATGTTCTCGTAACAGCCGAACAGTTCCAAGAAAAGCTAAAACCGCTTGTCGGTCAAAATCTTTTCCGCAGCGGCAGACGAAAAATAAGGAATACGTTAAAAACAATACCATATATAGATACCGTTGATGTGCAGAAAAGGTTATTTCCACCGTCAGTAAAAGTTACGGTGACGGAATATACACCGTCTGCGTATATAATAATTGACGGTAAGACATTGCTTGTAAATTCTGAATTGAGAGTTTTAACCGATACTGGCAACAACGGTGAAACATTACCGACAGTAACTGGATTGACGGTTACGGACTATAAATTGGGTGAAATTTTAAAAACCGACGAAAACGAAAAATTCGATATTACAAAAATATCGCTGTCAACGCTTGAGGCAACGGGTATTCTTGATAAGGTTATCGAAATAAATGTTACAGATGTGACTGACATAACAATGAATTACGATAACCGAATAACCGTACAATGCGGTACGCAGTTGGATCTTGAACGTAAAATAAGACTGTTCAGAGAAACCGTTATGAGTAACAGTTTGACTGAAAATGCCCGCGGAACAATGGATTTAAGCGAGTCCGGAAAGGCGATATATACGCCGTAAAAATAAAATTGCACAAAAATTAAAAACAAAACGACTATAATATTGTGTAAAAATTTTCGGCGTTTTGAAAATTTGTGGGAAAAAACTATTGAATAAGTTGAAAAAACATAGTAAAATAATATATATGCGGAGATTTCCCTGTTGGATTTGTTGGGGATAAACTACGAAGGAGGATATTTAGATGAGTGATATGCCTATCGGTTTGGAAGAAAACACTACAATAGACGGCGCAAGAATAAAGGTTATAGGTGTCGGCGGCGGCGGTAACAATGCTGTGGACCGTATGATCGAGGCCGGCGTTACAAAGGCAGAATTTATTTGCGTCAATACAGATGCACAGCAGCTTGCAAATGTAAAAGCACCGACTGTACTTAATATCGGCAGAAAGCTTACAAGCGGTTTGGGAGCAGGTGCAAAGCCTGAAATCGGCAGACAAGCGGCTGAAGAATCAAAAGATGAAATCAAGAATCTTGTAAAAGATACAGAAATGGTATTCGTAACAGCAGGTATGGGCGGCGGAACAGGTACAGGTGCCGCACCTATTATCGCAGAGGCTGCGAAATCTCTTGGTGTACTTACAGTTGCGGTAGTAACAAAGCCTTTCTTCTTTGAAGGACCTCAAAGAATGAGAAACGCTGAAGAAGGTATTAAGAACCTTGCAGAAAAGGTTGACGCTATTGTTACTATACCAAACGATCTTCTATTGAAGATTGCAGACAAAAAGGTTACAATTAAAGATTCATTCAAACTTGCAGATGATGTTCTTCGTCAAGGTGTTCAAGGTATCATTGAAGTAATTACTCAAAGAGGTATTATGAACTGTGACTTTGCCGATGTAAGAACAATTATGAAAGACAGCGGTGTCGCACATATGGGTATCGGTGTCGGCAAGGGTGAAAATGCCGCTCAGGACGCAGTTCGTGCGGCTATTGAAAGTCCGCTTCTTGAAACAAGCATTGAGGGTGCTGAAAACGTACTTCTTAATATCACAGGCGGAAGTGAATTCTCACTTGTTGATATGGGCGAAGTATCAAGCATTGTTCGTGACCTTGTAAGTGAAGAGGCAAATATTATTGTCGGTACTGCTATGGACGATAATCTTAAAGATGAAATTAAGGTTACTCTTATTGCAACAGGTCTTGACGGTTCATTAAGACGCGGTAAGGATAAAGCTAATGATGTAAAGAATATTACACCTAAGTTTGCAGGTTCTTCAACATCAAGCGACAGAAAGACTCCGTCTTATTCTTCATCAGTTTCTGATTATGATGATAATGCAATTTTCAAGAGAAAGTTAAAGCCGGGAATGGGTAGTATAGATGTTCCCGACTTCTTTAAACCAGGCAGATAATTTAAAAATTAAGTAATATAAAAGCCACGAGTTTACTCGTGGCTTCAGCGTGTAGACAAAAGTGTCTACACGCTGGCAGAGGTCGAGAAATAAGTTCGGATTTTGCGAAAATGAACTCGTCGGCGTACGTTTGTACGTTAGAGTTTATTTTCGCAAAAAGTGCACAGGCAAGCCGTATATCGAAGAT
>NZ_JBKVWU010000154.1:0-4589 GCF_046972485.1 Hominilimicola sp. | reverse complement strand
AGAACATATTTATTTGCCTTTTCGTTATATACCACACCGCATCTGCCTGCCCAACCACACCATGATTGACCCAGAGTTTCAAGCGTTGCGACATCGCCTTCATATTTCCAATTTACCAAATCATCTGATGTGTAGCAAGTGTATGCTTCAAAAGCAGGATGCTCAACCGTTTTACCTAAAAGAGGGTCAGTCGCATACGTTACAGCCTCTTTATAGCGAACGCCGTACCAATAATATTTATCATCATTAGGGAATTTGAATATACCACCACCTTGCGAATATAGGATATTTCCGTCTGTATCGGTATAGAAACGGTCGTTTGTTATAAGCTGCTTATCTTCTGTTACTGTTACAGTACATTTCGCTGTTTTACCATTTGATGTCGTGACTGTTATTTCCGCTGTGCCCACATTGCCGGCAACAATAACCCCGTCATAAACTTTTGCAATTTTTTCATCACTTGAAGTCCAATTAATTCTGTCATCTGCGTTTGACGGCTGAATATTTGCATTTACTACGGTTGTTGCACCGAGCTTTGGTAAAGATACATTTTCTTTATCAAGTGAAATGCTTTGAGGTTCAGCCATTTCCGCTACCGTTACATTGCATGAAGCCGTAAGCTTTTCGTTGTCAGCCGCCGCTGCGGTAATTATTGTTTCACCAACGCTTATAGGAGTCACAATACCGTTTGATGAAACAGTTGCTACATTCTCATCTGAGGACGTCCATTTTATTTGTCGTTTAACTGCTGTTTCGGGCAGCAATTTGGCTGTAAGTTCGCCGTTTTTACCGCCCGATAGCAGTGAGAGAGAGGCTTTGTCAATAGTATATCCTGAGCCGCCTGCAATACAGTAACGGCGCAGTCGGCTTTGAAACTGCTGTCAGCCGTTTTTATAGACACCACTGTTCTGCCTGCCTTTTTCGGTGTGACAAGACCTGTGTCGTCAACGGTGGCTATATCCTCATTTTCGCTTATCCATACAAGGTCACCATCATTTATTCCCTCTCCGAAAATAGAGTAGGTAAGTCTTTGAGGCTCGCCGGAGGTAGATAGAATAAGCTCGTTTTTATCAAGTGCAACGCCGCCGTCATACATTGTAAGTGCGAGCGTCGCGGTTTTCGGGTCTATGTCAAGCGTCTGTGACGAGTTTGAAAACGCGAATTGTACTTTGCTTTCCACATCTGCTTTTACCTTGCCTTTTACATATTCACGAATTGTTTCGGTTGATATTTGGTCCGTGCGCGTTTCGCCCTGTTTAACCCCCTCCGCCTGATACATACTTTTGTCAAGTGAAATCGCCTTTATTTCGGAAGCCGTTGTATCGGCGTTTATTGTGATGTCGGCTGGATATATATCATATGTTCTGCCACCGCTTCTTGACGAGCCGTTATGTACGCTTACGGTAAGTGTGGCGGATTTTATGCGTTTCGCTTCTGCCGCAGGAACGGTAAATTCAAGAACGCCCACTCCGCCCCAAGAATTTGATTTGGTATTCCAGTTAATATTTGAAATATCCTCCTTGCCCGCATAGTTCACTATCGTCTGCGTAACATTTCCGTCACCGTCCGTCAAGTATGACGCGCTTTGCGTACAGGCAATCGGTGTCATTTCCTCGTCAGCGCTGACAACTGCTGTGGTAAATGACGATACGATAATAGCAAATACGCTCATTACACTTATCAATTTTTTCAATATCATTTTCCTACCTCCGTTAAAATATTATTTTTATTATAGTATTTTATCATATAATAATATATAGGTAAAAATATATATTTGCCGTAAACTAATCAATTTTTGCTCTTTAATCTTGACCGAGAGTATATGAAATGATATACTTTTAACAGGTGATTTTTATGATGTACGAAAAAGAATGGGAAAACCCGAATTACAAATTTCTTTCATATGATGTGGATAATCTGAATTGGAATATACATTACCACGAGTCTTTTGAGATTTGCTTTATTATTGACGGCGAAATAAATATTACAATAGATACCGTATTATATAATTTAAAACAGAATGACAGCGTAATAATATTTCCACGTCAGCTCCATAGCTATGAAACGGAAAAAAGCTCAAAAATGCGTGTAATCACTTTTATGCCTGATTTAATCCCCGAATTTACAAACCGCTATCAAAATATGCTTCCCGAAAAAAATGATATTAAGGAGATTTCGAATTTCAAAAAATATTTTGACGCGAAAAATATTTTTGAGCAAAAGGGCTTGTTATATTCTATATTCGGAATTTTAGTGGAGAGTACGAATTTTAAAGAAGCCGCAAATAATGAGGAGTCACAGTTGCTCATTAAAATTTTACGATATATTGAAAAGAACTTTAAAACTCCCTGCCTTTTGCAGACAGCCGCCGAAGAATTGTCTTATGGGTATTCGTATCTATCGAGAACCTTTAAAAAACGTATGGGAATAAGTTATACGGAGTATTTGAATAAATACAGAATAAACCGAGCATTGTATATGCTCAGCAATCAAAATCATGTGCAGATACAGCAGATTGCGGAGGAGTGCGGCTATGACAGCCTATGCAGCTTCAACCGCAATTTTAAGCATTTTACGGGTCGTACACCGCGTGAGATGATAAAGTGTAATGACAACCAAAAATAGCATTCAGACATCATAACAGAAATATATCGGAACGGTTGTATTTGCCACAAAAATATTAATCTCCTATGGTTATCATGAACCAAAGCTTTAACAACAGCAGTTATAGTTTTTCAGAATATGTTAAAGTGTTGGAATATAGGTGAGTTTGTTAATACACTATATGCCAAAGGAACATCTGATAACATACTTCACTCTAAAATTTATATTGATTTGAAAATATGAAACAAATATGATATAATATTTGTAAATAGCTTATAGAAAGGCAGGTATACTAAATGGAATACAAACCACCATTTTCAATTAATGACGATATAATAAATTTACTTGCCAAAACCAGTGAACTTGTCGGACAAGTAAGTATATTGCATAAAAGCAGCAGTTTAAAGCTAAGACGTGAAAACAGAATAAAAACAATTCACTCATCTCTGGCTATTGAACACAATTCATTATCATTAGAACAAGTTACAGCGGTTATAAATGGTAAGCGAATTTTGGGTGCACCTCAAGAAATCAAAGAAGTACAAAACGCATATGAAGCATATGATATAATGCTTACACTCAATCCTCTTAGTATTGAAGATTTGTTAAAAGCACATAAGCTAATGATGAATGATTTAGTTAAAGAAAATGGTCGTTTTAGAAATGGCGGTGTCGGTATTTTTGACGGAAATAACTTAATTCATACCGCTCCTCCTGCAAATTATGTACCCCAATTAATCAGCGACCTATTTGAATGGTACAAACAATCTCCATTGCATATTTTAATTAAAAGTTGTATTTTTCACTATGAGTTTGAATTTATTCATCCGTTTGCAGATGGCAACGGACGAATCGGTAGAATGTGGCACACACTATTACTTAGTCAATGGAATAAATTATTCTCTTGGTTACCTATTGAAGAACTTATAAAAGAGCGACAACAAGAATATTATGACGCTCTCGCTATCTCAGATAACAAAGCTGACTGTACTGTATTTGTAGAAATGATGATGCAAATAATATTCGATGCCCTAAATGATTTAGACACCACCGACCAAGTTAGCGACCAAGTTAGCGACCAAGTTAACATACTGTTAAATTGTATGGGAAATGAAGTGCTATCTGCTACTCAGCTTATGCAACGATTAGGACTTTCACATAGACCTACTTTCAGAAAAAATTATCTCAATCCGGCACTTAAAAACGGACTCATAGAAATGACTATTCCCGACAAACCAAACAGTAAAAATCAAAAATATCGTAAAAAAATATAGACTGTTATGTAAAAAATAAAGCAGAGAATAACAAAACGTATTCTCTGCTCTATAATTTTTATGTATCCGTATCCTCACCGCAAACTTCTTTAATAACCGTGCGGGCAAGGCTTTTTGCTATTGCGGTTGCAAGAACGTCCCGTATGTGTTCTTTTATCCGCTCGTCTACTTCATCTATTGTTATAACTTTTTGTGACTTGTCCAATGTACCTCCCCCTTTCCGTGATATGTTATAATATGCAATGCAGATTAAAATAATAACAAAATTATCATATATACTGTGCCACATGTGACATGATGCCACACTGTAATATGCCTATAAACCGCATAAATACTATATTTGACACACCTGTCACACTTGGCACACTTAAAATTTATTTATTATTTTCAAACTTTTCGCGGTCGAATCTCATTAATCCGCTTCTTGAACCGTTAATAGTTTTTTTAACTTTATGACGCCCGTCTTTAGCAGGTATTAAATACCCTTTTTTAATTAATTTTGTTTCAAGTTCTCTTTTGGGCAAAGAAAATCCATCATCTGCTTTCCGCAAAAATTCATTTGCTTTTGCATATGCCGCTTCCCAGATAAGATAAATATAAATTCCATCATAATAACCAATACAATTATTAGAACAAGATGCTATATTCTTCTTACCCTCTTGTATTTCTGAAAGTGAAACCTTATTTGAGGCTCTCATTACATTAATAGTG
>NZ_JBKVWU010000153.1:0-4592 GCF_046972485.1 Hominilimicola sp. | reverse complement strand
ATATATTGAACAATAGAATTTATTTTTTAGACATATTGACTTTTTTAATACACAATGATAAAATCATCAATGTTAGAGGGAATATGTAATGAACGGCGATAATTTCATTTCCGAAAAATTTTTTATATAAATGAAAGCACAGTTAATCGTAACCGGGATATGGAAAATTTCCATTATCATAATTCATTTGAGATTTATTATTTGGTGTCAGGCAATCGTAAAATGCTGGTTGAGGACAGAGTTTATGAGCTTTGCACATCCGATATTGTTTTAATCAATCCAAATATTCTCCACAGAAATATGGTCAGCGGTGCTCATTTGCGTATCAATATTGTCTTTGCAGTTTAAAAAGGATAACGATATTGATTAATAATATATTAAGGAGAAAACATATGAATAACATTTTTCTGAAAAACAATAATTTAACAGTAAAAATTTCAACTTTGGGTGCGGAAATTCAAAGTCTGAAGAAAAGTGAAAAAGAGTACATTTGGGAAGGAAATCCCGATATATGGGAGGGTCATTCACCGATATTATTTCCGATTTGCGGAAAGCTTGCAGACAACAAGTTTATAATTGACGGCAAGGAATTTTCTTTGAATATGCACGGTTTTGCCAAAAAAAGTGTATTTGAAATTGAAAAATCCATAGACACGGAGGTCATATTCTTACTTAAAGAAAGTTCCGATACACTAAAACATTATCCTTTTCACTTTGAACTGAGAATTATATATACGTTAAAAAATGACAGTATACATATTAAGTATTCGGTGACAAACACTGACACAAAAACAATGTATTTTTCAATCGGTGCCCATGAGGCATATGCGTGTGACGGAGGCATAGAAAACTACTCGCTCGTTTTTGACACTTGCGAAAGTTTTGAAACTCTGCTCCTCAATGATGGTTTTCTAAATCATAAAGTACAAAAAATCACTGATGATTCTTGTGAACTCCCTTTAAAATACAGTTATATGGAATTCGACACTTTGATATTCAGTAATCTGAAATCAAAAACTGTTAAGCTAAAAAACAATATTACAGGCGATACGGTAGCTATTGATTTTTCTGATTTTAAAAATCTGCTTTTATGGACAATTCCAAACGCTCAATATATATGTATCGAACCATGGAACGGTCTTCCCGATTATGTTGACAGTAATCACAATATAGCTGAAAAAACCGATATTATCTCACTATCCGGCGGACATGTTTTTGAATGTGTACATACATTAACATTTTAAATAACCCAAAAGGTCGGTGCATTATGCACCGACCTTTTCTATAAATTTATAATATTGAAATTTCAACAGTTTCTGCACCGTTATATAAAATTTCTCTGCCAATATCCATAAGTTTTTCTTTACCCTCTGTTATAGTCAAGAAATGATTGCCTGCAAGCTCACCGGCTTTACTTCCGAAGTGGCAACAGCCATATGCCAACATCATTTCAGTTTCACTTACACCGCCGGGATACAAAACCATTTCTCCTACTTTCGGATATGTCGTTGCGTTTTCAGGAGGAAGTCCTGTTTTTGTATCTCCGTACGGAATTCAAACAGCCTCACCACTCCAACGAACATGAATTATTTTATTTTTTATCGGCAACATTTTTTTGAAAAATTCACAAGTAAGCGGTGCTTTTTCTTCTTCCAAAACTGCCTTTAATTCTTCTTTGCCTATTTTAAATTTAAGTTCCGTCATAAGATTACTCCTTTATTCATAGCACAAACCAAACGGTTTTGCACTTACAAATTGACCGGTTCCGCTTTTACCTACATATTTTCCGCAATCTGCAACAAGTTCACTGCGAAGAAAAACTTTATCCGGTCTGCCCTTTTGTTTCATACCTTCATATGTAGAATAATCAACGCCTTGCAAACTGTCCGCATTTGTAAATACACCCTCATATTCAGGATCAAATATAACAATATCCGCATCCGAACCCGGAGCAATAACACCCTTTTGCGGATATATTCCGTTTATTTTTGCAGGATTTGTGCAACAAAGCTCAACGTATTTCTGACGTGATATTTTTCCCGTTTCAACACCGTATGTCCAAATCACATTCATTCTGTCACCCATACCCGGCGCACCGTTAGGAATATTCACAAAATTATCTTTACCTTGATGTTTATTGTCTTTCCAGTTAAATCCGCAGTGATCAGAACTGATTACATTCAAATATCCTTTTTCAACTGCTCCCCACAATGCGTCCAAATGCTCTTACGAACGAAGTGCCGGTGAGCAAACATATTTTGCGCCTTCAAAATTCGGCTTTGCAAGATTATCTGTTGTAAGTGTTAAGTAGTGTGTACACGTTTCTCCGAAAATAGGATAACCGTCTGCATAAGCATCTCTGATTGCCTCCATTGCCCCCTTAGCAGTTACGTGAGCAACATACAACGATGCTTTAGCAAGCTTAGCCAGTAAAATCGCTCTTTCAGTTGCCTCAACTGCTACAACAGGCGGTCTTGAAACCGCATGTCCGTATGGTTCTGTCATTCCCTTTGCAAGACCTTCTTCTTCATAATCTTTTCCTCCATTCTTTTTTCTTAATTATTTTCAACTACTGCTGATATACCTGTCTTTTTCCATTTGAATAACTTCTTTTCAAGGAAAGAAAGTAGGAAGTAAATAACAAGGTATTCGGCAGCAATAAGAAACATTGCCATAAACATATCCGAAACTCTGAACCAGTTTTTAGAGTCTACTATGATATATCCTAAACCTATATCCGAACCCATCATTTCTGCAACTACCAAACCCGAAAATGCAAGTGCCAGGCTTGTTTTCATACCTGAAATGATACTCGGAAATGCCGCTTTAAATGTAATTCTTTTAAATATCTGCCATTGGTTTGCTCCCAAACTCATTGCCGCTCTTATCAATACGGGATTAATACTGTTAATTCCCTCTTGCGTATATGGTCAAGCGCCGAAAAAGGCTCGTCCATTAACAATATTCTCGGATTATTTGCAAGTGCTCTTGCTATTCCGACTCTCTGTCTCATACCGCCTGAAAGGCTGTCCGGATAATAATCCTTATATTTTTCAAGTCCTATCATTTTGATATACTTCATTGCAATTTCTTCTGCATTCAGGTCTTTTCTTACCGATGGACCAAATGCTACATTCTGCAATACTGTGTACCACGGATATAACGCGTATTCCTGAAATACAATCCCCCTCCGTGTATCATATTTTTATCGAGATACAAGGCTCCGTAATCCGGTACAGTGTATCCGGCAAGAAGATTTAGGAGTGTACTTTTACCGCATCCGCTTTTACCCAAGATACAGACAAATTCGTTATCTTCGATTTTAAGACTTATGTCTTCATGTACTCGCTTTCTTCCGCCACTACTCTGTGGAAATTCTTTTGTTACCTTATCAATCCTTAGCATTTGACTCACCTCATCTTTTAATACAAAAAGCGATGGCTGCGTTTTTTATGACGCCTTTGCCATCGCTTTCTATTTGTTTATTTGTTGAATTTATTATAGCAATTGAACGTATTATGTTATAGTATACTCTGCACAAAAACCGACACTTTATTTAAACATTTCATACAATGATAAATGTTTTATCATTGACGGTACATTTTTTTTGATACACATTGGTAATAGTTCGCATATAATAATTTTCTCACATTTTGTCGTATAATTCAATCTAAATCATATATATGTTCACTTTTATAAAAAAAATAACCGTAGCATAAGCTACGGTTATCTGCTTTAAATTATTACTTTGAAGCCAAGAAGTCATTAATCTTCTTTACAAGTTCGTCAGCGTCAACGCCGTGAACCATGCAAGCTTCCTCAAGTGATTCGCCCTGTGATGCCGGGCAGCCAAGGCAGTGCATTCCGATACCCATTAGTATTGGAGCGATTTCTTCATCTATGCTTAAAGCCTCACCGATTAGAGTCTTTTTTGTTACTTGTGCCATTATTGTTTCCTCCTTTTTATATATTAAAACATTCTTCAAATTCTTGACCGTCAATAGTTTCCTTTTCAAGAAGTTTTTCAGCCACTCGTGTAAGTACAGCCATATTTTCAGTAAGAATTTGTTCAGTTTTCCGGTATTGTAAAGTCATTATATGCTTTACTTCCGCGTCAATATCTGCGGCTGTTTTTTCGGAATATGCTTTTGAGTGTGCAAAATCACGTCCGATAAACACTTCGCCGCCGTCATCATACGATACAGGGCCGATTGCCTCTGACATACCGTATTTTGTAACCATTTGACGTGCTATGTCAGTTGCACGCTGAATGTCACTTGACGCGCCTGTGCTGATGTCGTCCATTGTAAGTTCTTCGGCTACTCTGCCGCCAAGCATTACAATTATTCTGTCCAACATTTCATTTTTTGATGTGTACATTTTATCTTCATCAGGCACATACATCGTATATCCGCCTGCTCTGCCACGCGGTATTATTGACACCTTATGAATATGCGATGTTTTATCGACAAGTTTTGCCAAAACAGCATGACCTGCCTCGTGAAATGCCGTAAGTTTCTTTTCTTTTTCGGTAATAATTCTCGAACGTTTTTCCGTTCCCATCATTACTTTTATGTTTGCGTCCTCAATAT
>NZ_JBKVWU010000152.1:0-4615 GCF_046972485.1 Hominilimicola sp. | reverse complement strand
CGACCGACTCTCCAAAAATCAGTAAGAGGTCTGTGATTCCATAACAATCTTCGGTATGACATTTCGTCAAGTTCGGCGATTCGTACACCGTTTTTATCCGGTTCAATGTGTTTTGCGACTATATCCATTGCTATTTTGCAAAGATACAGATTTGTTCCGATTCCGGCTGTTGCGGTTATTCCTGTTGTAGATAAAATATCTTGTATCATTGTCATTGCAAGTTCACGAGCAGTCATATTGTATGTCGAAAGGTAATGCGTTACATCTATAAATACCTCATCAATCGAATAAATGTGAATATCCTCCGGTGCGATATATTTAAGATAGATATTATAAATCTTTGTACTGTATTCCATATAGCGTGCCATACGCGGCGGAGCGGTTATGTAATCTATCTTGAGTGACGGATTTTTCTGAAGTTCAAGGCTGTCGTCAGAAAAACCGCAAAAAACGTGGTTTGGTGCTTTAATCTTTCGTATATTATTTGCAGCCTTAACTTTTTGTATGATTTCAAATAATCTTGCTCGTCCCGATAATCCGTATTTTTTGAGCGACGGAGACACAGCAAGACAGATTGTTTTCTCCGTCCGACTCGGATCGGCTACAACAAGATTTGTGGTTAGCGGGTCACGGTTTCTTTCTCTACATTCAACGGACGCGTAGAATGATTTTAAGTCTATTGCTATGTACGTTTTACTTTTATTCATAATTCTACGCTCCTTTTTGTAAATCTGTTTAGTCTAAATTATATATTAAAATTACTGCTTTTTCAAGACTGTACAATAACTTATTGATTGTGAAGAGAGAAAAGTCCGTATTATTGGACTATGTATATATTATAATCTAATTACAGAAAACACAGAAACCATGTGAATAATAAAAGGAGTGATTAATTATGAAAAAAGATGGATACAGCAGACCGGGATTTTTCGGTACAATAAACCATTATGACGCAAACGGAAAAAAGGTAGGAGAAAGCCGACCGGGATTCTTTGGAGGAATGAATAATTATGATGCAAACGGACATAAGGTAGGGCATAGCAG
Source organism: Hominilimicola sp. (assembly GCF_046972485.1). NCBI lineage: Bacteria > Bacillati > Bacillota > Clostridia > Eubacteriales > Oscillospiraceae > Hominilimicola > Hominilimicola sp. Next base: position 3,571 of record NZ_JBKVWU010000152.1, on the reverse strand, counting down.
TCCTGGATTTTTTGGCGGTATGAATCACTATGACAACAATGGACATAAAACCGGACACAGCAGTCCCGGTCTGTTTGGAGGTGTTAATACATACGACAATAATGGTCATAAAAAACGCCACAGCGAAAAAAGTTTCTTGGGCGGATATAATCATTATGAGGAGTAATGGAGACGATAATTACGATTTTGATAAGAGTTGATGATTATGGCAAATGTAAAATTTGAATATCTGTTTTTGGATATTGAGTGGAATCAAGCACCCAAAACAACAGATATAGAGGAAAGAGAACCTGTACAAATAGGAATAGTTGCAGTAGATGCAAAGTTGAATATAAAAAGAACATTTTCTAAATCAATTAGATTAAGTAACAGGGAATATTTTAATCCGAACACTTTTACTGTATCCCATTACCCACTTGAGGCTATTATGAAGTCAAAGAGTGAGGAAACAGTATTAAAAAATATGAACATATCTTTTCAAAACTATAAGTATATTGTTGTGTGGACAAATGAAACTTATGAATTATTAAAGAGAAGAACGGATAAATACGGAATATCAATGCCAAGACACAGAGTGATTATACTGCAACAACTTCTTATGCAAATTGCCGGTGACGGCAAAAAAGTTATTGGTTTTGAAAAGTCGTTAAAACAAGCGGGAATTAAATATCAAAAGAATTATTTGCATTATTCAAAACACGATGTAAACTACTTATACTTATTGTTTTGTAAGTGTTATGGTGAATATCGAAAATTAACAGAACAAGAAACGTGTTACTTAAATCCAAGAACTCATAAGGTACATAACGGAAATTGTCGATATGTCGACAGTGCATTGATTAAATCGAGTAAGGACGTGATTTTTCAAGGAAATAAAGTATGTAAGGTATGCGGTTGTGAAAATGATTGGAATAGGTTTCATTGGAAAACAAATATTAAAATAAAGAGAAAGTATAATATAAAAGATATTAGAGATTTACCGCTTACTATTGAAAATATGAATAGAATATGTGATATGTTTAATTTAGAGTACAGCGTTACGAATGACGCAGTGTTTATAAAAACACCGTTTGGAAGATGGATTGTATATTTGAAAGGTGATGAAGTAAAAGAACTTCATCATGAAAATTACAGGTCAAGACGCGGTGAACCGTTAAATGCTCATAAAAAGTGCATTGACGGTTATCATAAGCAAAAACTTGTTTCAAATAATTTTTACGATGTGATATACTATATAAATTGTCATGATTCATCAATGACTCGGAGGTGGAAAGAAAAAAGTCGGATTGAAAAATTATTTGAAATGATTGATAATCAAAGAATTGAAAATACAATGTAAAATTTTAAAAAGAATATTGACTTTTCTTAATAATACAAAGTATAATTAATGTTAGGGAATACTTTTGAATTAAGAAGGTGGTGGATTTATGTATAACAAACATTTGGAAACATTTATTTGTGTTGCGGATTTGGGGAGCTTTTCAAAAGCGGCAGAGGCATTGTACATATCTTCGACTGCGGTTATAAAACAAATTAATTTATTGGAGCAGGAACTTAATTTAAAGCTTTTTGACAGAACTCACCGCGGTATAATACTTACAAAAGCGGGACGTTCGATTTACGGTGACGCGAAATACATTATTCAATATTCTAAAGATTCAATAACTCGTGCAAACAATGCGATGCAGGGTGCGGATAAAGTTATTCGTGTCGGAAATTCGATGATGACGCCGTCAAAGTTTATATTGGACATATGGGCAGAAGTGAGAAAATTTTGTCCCGACATTAAATTTCATATAGTACCTTTTGAGAATACTCCGGAAAATGCTCGTGAAATACTCGCAAATTTCGGCACTAATATTGATATTGTATCGGGTTGGTTTGACGAAGCATTTTTGGATTATCGAGGATGTGCGGCATTAAAGTTGGCGAATGATCCGATATGCTGTTCACTTTCGATAAACCACAGACTTGCTTTTCGTGAGAAATTAAAAATCACAGATTTATACGGTGAAACGGTTATGCTGATAAAACGCGGGTGGAACAAATATACAGACGCAATTCGAGATGAATTGTGGTCGGAACATCCGCAGATAAAAATAATTGACGTACCATTTCTTAATGCCGAAGTATTTAATAAATGTGAAAGTGAAAATAATATATTGATAGATTTCGGAAACGGCGGAACGGTTCATCCGCTTTTAAAACGAGTACCGATTGATTGGGATTACACAATTCCGTTCGGTATTTTGCACTCACCGAAACCGTCGGAAACAGTATCGGAATTTTTGGAGGCTGTTTCAAAGGTGTACAGTAAATAAAACAAGTAAAAATGTCTGCTTTGGAGAAATCCTTGCAGACATTTTTTTGGTGTAACCTTTTGGTTTACACTGTCTAACAAATAGATACTTCTGTTTAACAAAAGGTTATGTTACAATAAATTTAAAGAAAGGGTACGGTGATTGTTTATGAATAATTTTATATTTGAAAACAGCACAAAGGTATATTTCGGCAAAGGCAGCGTAAAGGAGTTTCTTGCCGGAAGTATAAAGGAATACGGAAACAATGTAATGCTTGCATACGGCGGCGGTTCAATCAAAAAGAACGGTGTGTATGATGAGATAAACAGCATATTAAAAGCCGAGGGCAAAAACGTGATTGAATTTTCGGGCATTATGTCAAACCCTACTTATTCAAAAGTAAAAGAGGGTGCAAAACTTGCAAGAGATAATAATATCGATATGATATTGGCGGTAGGCGGCGGCTCTGTTATGGATTGCTGTAAAGCGGTATCATTGGCAGCGGCATATGACGGCGACATATGGGCAGATTATTGGGAAAAAAGCGGAGTTGTGTATTTTGATCCTATTCCACTCGGAGTTATTGTTACCGTCGCAGGAACGGGCAGTGAATGTAACGGCGGTGCGGTAATTACAAATGAGGAAAAGAAAATAAAGACAGGTCGTGATTATCCTAAATGCAATCCGAAGTTTGCGATAATGGACCCCGAATACACGTTCAGTGTCCCTAAATTACAAACCGCGTCTGGTGGATTTGATATTCTTTCGCATATAATGGAAACTTATTTCAGTAAGACAGATGATGATAATGTATCCGATGATATTTCGGAAGCACTTATGAAAAGCATTATTAAAAATCTACCTGCGGCACTTGAAAATCCAAAATATTATATTGCAAGAAGTAATTTAATGTGGGCGGCTACAATGGCAGAGAATAGAATTATCAAACTTGGCAAGCAATGTGATTTCCAAGCACATCAAATTGAACATCAGTTGGGCGCTTATACAAATTGTAACCACGGCTGTGGGTTAGCGGTTATTCACCCTACATATTACAGAAAAATATATAAAAACGGAATGAGTAAATTCGTTAAATTTGCAAAGAATGTGTGGGGAATATCGGATATAGGCAAGACAGCGGATAAGGTTGCTTTGGAAGGAATAGACGCACTTGCTGATTTTATTAAAAAAATCGGATTGCCTACGACATTAAGAGAGTTGGGAATAGACGACAAGGATATTCTTCCCGATATAGCCGCGTCATGTAATAT
>NZ_JBKVWU010000151.1:0-4620 GCF_046972485.1 Hominilimicola sp. | reverse complement strand
TTAATACCGTTTCTGATAATCGTCATATGAGCGATATGAAGTCCGTCAAAATTTCCGAGTGCAACAACCGTACCATCGTAATCTGTTTTATCACGGAATATCTTCATTTATATCGCCCCCTTAATTCCAGAAAGATTTTTCAAGTTTTAATTTGCCGTCTGTAATCTTTGATATACACAAAAATTTATTTTTTTCGTCATACACGCGGTAAGATTGTTCCTCTTTACCGCTGTACGTCATCTGTACACCGTTCGTAACGCTTTTAACTTGCTTTGGGTTAAGTTTAATTTTAGGATATTCCTCAAACATTCTGTCAACGGGAATTATGATTTTTTCAAGCTCGCCGTTGTTTTTCAATGTTTCGATTTCCTTTAGAGTGTGGCTTTCTTCTATCGTAAACGGTCCTGTTTTTGTACGTCTTAATGTGTTCATATACGCACCGACGTGCAGTTTTATACCTATATCCTCGCAAAGTGTTCTGATATATGTACCTTTTGAACACGAAACGTCAATAGTCACACGTTCGCCGTTAATTTCAAGTATATCAATAGAATTTATCGTCACCTTACGGCTTTTCCTCTCAACTTCGATACCTTTTCTTGCAAGTTCGTAAAGTTTCTTGCCGTTTTGCTTTATCGCAGAATACATAGGCGGTATCTGCTCGATTTCACCGACAAAGCTCATTATAGCTTGTCTGATTTCATCTTCACTGCAAGTCACTTCACACTCCGTAAGCACTTCACCGTCAGCGTCCTGCGTATCGGTCGTCATACCAAGCACAAGCTCAGCTCTGTAACACTTGTCCGACAAAGTAAGCATATCCGCAACCTTTGTTGCAGAGCCGATACAAACAGGCAGTACGCCAGTTGCCTCAGGGTCAAGCGTTCCCGTATGTCCAACCTTTTTTATACCCGTCATCTTACGCATAACATAAACCATATCATGCGAAGTACGTCCCAAAGGCTTATCTATTATAATTATACCGTTCATTATAATCTCCGTTAAATTATTTTATCCAAAGCTCTTTTGCAAGCGTCGATAACAGCCCTTTCGGCTTTTTCGGTTGAATCGAAATCCAAAGTCGCACCTGCCGCTTTAATATGACCGCCGCCGCCGAACTTCATTGCAACTTCCGCAACGTCGGCTTTACCGTTTGAACGCAAATTAAGTCTGAAACCGTTGTTTGTACGTTTTATGCAAACCGCAATTTCAGTACCCTCAATTCTTCTCGGAATATCAACCAAATTCGGAATATCTTCCTTACCCATTCCATACTTTGCACCGATTTTTTCATCGGTAATTACCGCTTTAATTTTACCGTCTGCATATTCCTTGATATTTTCGGTAATTTCTGCTTTTAATTTCGCCGCCGCAAGCGACTCACTGTCAAAAAGCAGTCTTGCCACTTCCGCATGGTCAAAATCATATTCCAAAAGGTTTGCCGCCGTACGCATTGTTTTAGGCGTAACGTTACTGTACTTAAAGCAACCCGTATCGGAGCATATTGCCGTATATAAATCCTTGGCAATATCATTATCCAATTCAATGCCCATTTTTTCAAACAAAGCATACAAAATTTCACCTGCCGCAGCCGCTTTACCGTCAACATAATTTGCATCGGCAAAATTAGTGTTTGTTAAGTGATGGTCAATATTTATTGAATTATTTATTTCTTCAAAGAGGGACTTTCTCTCTGCTATACGTCCCAAATCACCGCAGTCAATGCACGCGCAAAGGTCGTGATTATGTTTCATACCCTCTTGATACAAAACATAATCATCACCTATAAATGCCAATCTTGACTCAATTCTGCCGTTTACATATACGGTCGCCTCTTTACCCAACTTTCTCATAACCTTTGCAAATGCAAAGCATGAGCCGATTGTATCCGGATCCTCATTCAAATGAGTAAGCACTGCTACGGATTTTGCCTCCATTATCTCATCAATAACAGCCTGCATAACTAATCCCCTTTATTTCTTGTTTATATTATTAAGAAGTCTTTCGATATTTGCACCATGCTCGATTGAATCATCAAGTTCAAACACAAATTCCGGCGTATATCTTAAATCAATTCGTTTACCCAATTCACGTCTTATAAAGCCGGCGGCACTCTTTAAGCCCTGCATAGCTTTTTTCTTCGTTTCTTCATCGCCCATAACGGAAATATATGCCTTTGCATATCTCAAATCGTTTGTCACATTTACAGTAACAACGCTCGTCATAAGCGGAATACGCGTATCTTTTAATTCACGAATTATATTTGCAAGTTCACGCTTAACTTCTTCATTGATTTTATCAATTCTTGCCATATTTATTCCTCTCTGATGAATGGCTGAATTTCAGCCAATAACTATCTTTCTATTTCTTCCATAACAAAACATTCGATAATATCGCCCTCTTTAATATCGTTGAAGTTTTCAACACCGATACCACATTCAAAGTTTTCCGCAACTTCTTTTGCGTCATCTTTAAATCTCTTTAGAGAATTTATAGTACCCTCGTGAACAATGATACCGTTACGAACGATACGAATTTCAGCATTACGCTGAATTTTGCCTTGTGTTACATAACAACCTGCGATAGTACCCACGTTTGACACCTTAAATGTCTGACGTACTTCCGCATAACCGATAACGACTTCCTTAAATTCAGGGTCAAGCATACCTTTCATAGCAGCCTCGATTTCTTCGATTGCCTGATAAATAACTCTGTAAAGTCTTATATCAACTTCATTCTGTTCAGCCGACGCAAGTGCACCTGCGTCAGGTCTTACGTTAAAGCCGACAATGATAGCATTTGACGCATTTGCAAGCATTACGTCAGATTCGTTAATCGCACCTACACCGCCGTGAATTGCTCTTACTCTGACTTCATCGTTAGACAATTTTTCAAGTGACTGTTTAACAGCCTCAACGCTACCTTGTACGTCAGCCTTGATGATAACGTCAAGCTCTTTCATGTTACCCTCGTCAATCTGGCTGAACAAGTTATCAAGCGATACTTTAACAACTTGATTAAATTTATTTTCTTGAAGTTCCTGTTTTCTCTGTTCAGCAACGTCACGTGCAAGTTTTTCGTTTTCAACGACCATAAATGTGTCGCCGCCCGACGGTGTCTCCGACAAGCCAAGAATTTCAACCGGTGTTGACGGCGGTGCAGTCTTAACACGTCTGCCCTTATCGTTTACCATCGCACGAACTCTGCCGACAGCTGTTCCGGCAATTACAAAATCACCGACTTTAAGTGTACCGTTCTGTACAAGAACAGTCGCAACAGGACCTCTGCCCTTATCGATTTCAGCCTCGATTACAGTACCTTGTGCATCTCTGTTAGGGTTAGCCTTTAGCTCCTGCATATCTGCAACAAGAAGTACCATTTCCAAAAGTCCGTCAATGTTAATTCTCTTTTTAGCCGAAATTTCAACGCAGACAGTATCTCCGCCCCATTCTTCAGGTACAAGATCGTACTCGACAAGCATTTGCTTAACTCTTTCAGGGTTAGCACCGTCTTTATCAATCTTATTAATTGCAACAACGATTGTAACACCTGCCGCTTTTGCATGGTTAATAGCCTCGATTGTCTGTGGCATAATACCGTCATCAGCCGCAACAACAAGTATTGCAACGTCAGTTACCTGTGCACCTCTCGCACGCATTGTTGTAAATGCTTCGTGACCCGGTGTATCAAGGAATGTTATAAGTCTGTCGTTTAGTTTAACGCTGTAAGCACCGATATGCTGTGTAATACCGCCAGCCTCTGTATCTGTTACGCTTGTATCACGGATTGCGTCAAGAAGTGATGTCTTACCGTGGTCAACGTGACCCATTACAACAACTACAGGAGGACGCGGAACAAGATCTTCCGGCTTATCTTCTTCCTCGGTTTCAATCATAAGCATATCTTCTTTTGTAAGAACAACTTCCTGTTTAACTTCAATACCGAAATCGTCACCGATAAGCTGTGCTGTTTCAAAGTCGATAGCTTGGTTTTGTGATGCCATAACTCCAAGCATCATAAGTTTTTTAACAACTTCTGCCGATGTCTTACCCATCTTAGACGCAAATTCACCGACTGTAATTGTTTCAGGGATTTCAACCTCTGTTATAACCTTAGCCTTTATTTCCTTTTTAGGCTGTTGGTTCTTTTCCTTTTCACGACGGTTTTTGCCGCCCTTTTTATTCTTAGCTTTACCGCCCTTTTTATCCATCTTGATATTATCAGGAACCATATCTTCAATACGTTCACGGGATTCTATTGTATCAAGTTCAACAGTTGATTGACGGGTATCAACATAACGTTTCTTTTCCTCTGTCTTTACAACATACTCTTCTTCCGTATTGGTATGGTCGATATTGCTCAAGTCAATTCTTTGACCCGACTGTTTCTTTGCAACTTTCTTATGCTTTTCTTGCTTTTGCTTTTCTTCTTTCTTTTCAGCCTTTGTTTCAGTCTTAACTTCGGCTTTTACCTCTGTTTTTTCTTCAGTCTTTTTAACTTCTTTAACAGGTTTTTCTTCTGCTTTCTTTTCTTCTTTCTTAGCAGGTTTTTCAGCCTTTTCTTCTGTTTTCTTGGCAGGCTTTTTCGCCGGCTTTTCTTCGTAATTGCCGTCTTCTCTTG
>NZ_JBKVWU010000150.1:0-4769 GCF_046972485.1 Hominilimicola sp. | reverse complement strand
CCCTTTAGAAGTGATGATTCAAGAGTATTGCCGATAGCCATAATTTCACCTGTAGCCATCATCTTTGTACCAAGATTACGCTTTGCACCGAAGAATTTATCAAACGGCCATTTTGGAATTTTTGTTACGACGTAGTCGATAGCAGGTTCAAAGCAAGCGTATGTCTTACCTGTAACGGCATTTTTGATTTCGTCAAGGTTGTAGCCAAGTGCAATCTTAGCGGCAATCTTAGCGATAGGGTAGCCTGTTGCCTTTGATGCAAGTGCTGATGAACGGCTCACACGAGGGTTAATTTCAATAACCGCATAGTTAAAGCTTTCCGGATCAAGTGCAAACTGTACGTTACAGCCGCCTTTAATTTCGATTGAATTGATAATATCAATAGCTGCTTTACGCAACATTTGATATTCTTTATCAGCCAAAGTAAGTGCAGGAGCGACAACGATTGAGTCACCTGTGTGAACACCGACAGGGTCGATGTTTTCCATTGAACATACCGTGATACAGTTACCTGCACCGTCACGCATAACTTCAAATTCGATTTCTTTCCAACCCTTGATTGACTTTTCAAGAAGAACCTGACCTACTCTTGAAAGGTGCAAACCTTGTGAAAGGATTGTTTCAAGCTGTTCGGGATCTTCAGCAATACCGCCGCCTGTACCGCCAAGTGTGTAAGCGGGACGAACGATGACAGGGTAGCCGATTTTCTTTGCAAATGCAAGACCCGATTCAACATCTGTAACGATTTCAGACGGAGCAATCGGCTGATTTGTGCGTTCCATAAGACGCTTAAAGCTGTCACGATCCTCACCCTCTTTGATAGACGGAATTGAAGTACCGATAACCTTCATATTATACTTTTCAAAAACGCCCTTGTCGTAAAGCTCACAAGCAAGGTTAAGACCTGTCTGACCGCCCATACCGGCGATAATTGAGTCCGGACGTTCTTTTTGAATAATCTTTTCTACATATTCTGCGGTAAGCGGCTCAATATAAGTGTTTGTAGCCATACCTCTGTCAGTCATAATTGTAGCCGGGTTTGAGTTTACAAGTACAACGTCAATACCCTCGTCTTTAATTGCCTGACAAGCCTGTGTACCCGAATAGTCAAATTCGGCAGCCTGTCCGATTACGATAGGACCTGAGCCTATAACAAGAACTTTCTTTATACTTTTATCTAAAGGCATATTAGTTTACCCCCTTTAAAAATCTGTCAAATAACCAACCTGTATCAAGCGGTCCCGGTGATGCTTCAGGGTGGAACTGAACGCTTTGGATTGGTAGAGTTTTATGTCTGATACCCTCACAAGTACCGTCATTTACGTTTACAAATGTTTCTTCAACAGTGTCCGGCAAATCTGCAACTATATAGTTGTGATTTTGGCTTGTAATGAAAACATTGCCTGTTGTAAGGTCTTTTACAGGGTGGTTTCCGCCGTGGTGACCGAACTTTAATTTCTTAGTTTCGCAGCCAAGTGCAAGACCTATAATCTGATGTCCCATACAGATACCGCAGATTGGATATTTACCTATTAATTGCTTAACAGTATCAACTGTACCCGGAGCGTCAAGCGGATCGCCGGGACCGTTTGAAAGGAATACAAGGTCCGGATTTGCTTCTTCGATAACCGAAGCGGGAATGTTGGCAGGGAATACTGTAATTTTACAGCCTCTCTTCAATAAATCGCGGATAATACCTTGTTTTGCACCCATATCTATGAAAGCAACGTGCGGTCTGCCTGTTTCATTTAATGTATATACCTGCTCGGCAGTTGTGTCCATAATAACGTGACTGTTGTCAAGAGAGTTCATAAGTACATTGACTTCTTCATCACTCGGCTCGCCCTGCATAATGACACCCTTCATTGTACCTGCTTCACGGATAACTCTTGTAAGTGCTCTTGTATCGATACCCTCAATACCTACAACACCCTGTTGACGAAGAAAATCATCAAGGTTCATTTCATTTCTGAAGTTAGACGGAAAATCGCACTTTTCTCTTACTACAAATGCTTTAAGATTAGTGTGCTTTGCCTCCATATCCTCAAGATTAATTCCGTAGTTACCGATAAGAGGGAAAGTCATAGTGACAATCTGACCTGCAAAAGACGGATCAGTAAGAGTTTCCTGATAGCCTGTCATACCGGTTGTGAAAACTACTTCTCCGACGATGTTTTTCTCAGCGCCGAAAACCGTTCCCGAAAAACGCATACCGTTTTCCAAAATAAGCTGTGCTTTCATAATTGTTCTCCTTCCATGTTAGTGAATTAGGCTATATAGCCCAAAAAAAAAGACAATGAATAAATAACATTGTCAATTGGTTTTTAAAAAAGAAAATAGAAATAAAGGGGAAACAGAATACCCTTTGTCTGCTTTTATTGAGTTGTAATTGCCTACGCAGTACATACTGTTTTATATCTCCTTTATGTCATTTTTATTATTGTACCACGCAATGAGTGGTTTGTCAACATATAGTACGGATTTTGTTGGTTGGTGTCAAGGTTTGTTTATATTTTCTAAATAAATAAGTGCAAAGTAACTTTTATTTTGTAATGTTAGTCAAAATTAAAAAAAGCTATTGACATTTTAAATCCATAGGCGTATAATGCAATTAAAGTTAAAGAGATTGAACACAAGGGCGTGTTCGTAAGATTGAAAAAAGGTCTTACGAATGCGCTTTTTCAGTTCAATTAGGAAAACTTAATATTATACATTATAATTAAGCACAAAGGCGTGTTTATCGAAAGTATCAGAAAACTTCGATAGACACGCTTTTTTGTTTAAAAGAAAGGGGAGTTTAGTCATGGCAGAAATGACAAAAGTCGAAATTATCACCAGACAAAGCAAGCTTGAAGATTTAAAGGCGGCTTTGAATGAAATCGGAATCAACGGTATGACAGTTACCAATGTTCTTGGATATGGTGTACAGAAAGGTCAGAAACATCAGTACAGAGGTGTTGAGTATAACGTTGATTTACTTCCGAAAATTAAGATTGAAATGGTTGTATGTACAGTACCGGTTGAAGATGTTGTAAATACAGCGATTTCGGTTTTAAGAACAGGCGAAATCGGTGACGGTAAGATTTTCATTTCTCCGGTATCACGAGTTATTAAGGTAAGAACCGGTGAAGAAGACAGAGAGGCTTTATTATAGAAAGTTTCATTAAATAGGAGGATTGATTGATTATGAGTACAGAACTATTAACAACAGCAGTAGACTGTTTTTGGTTATTCTTTGGCGGTGTATTGGTGTTCTTTATGCAAACAGGTTTCACAATGGTTGAAGCAGGCTTTACAAGAAGTAAAAACACAGGTAACATTATTATGAAGAACATAGTTGACTTTATGTTCGGTTCAATTATTTATTGGGTTATCGGTTACGGACTTATGTACGGCGAAGGTAACGGGTTTATCGGTATTCCGTTCGGAGATATGTTTATGAACGGTATGGCAGGTGCAGAGAATATGGATTATACGGCATTGTTCTTCCAAACTGTATTCTGTGCAACATCTGCAACAATCGTTTCGGGTGCAATGGCTGAAAGAACAAACTTCAAAGCATATTGTATCTACAGTGCGGCTATTTCATTGTTCATTTACCCAATCGCAGGTCACTGGGTATGGGGCGGCGGCTGGTTGTCAGAGTTAGGCTTCCATGACTTTGCAGGTAGTGCAATCGTTCATATGCTTGGCGGTACATTATCATTTGTAGGTGCTGCAATTCTTGGTCCGAGAATCGGCAAGTACACAAATGACGGAAAAGTAAACGTTATTCCGGGTCACAACATTCTTATCGGTGCACTTGGCGTACTTATCCTTTGGGTAGGTTGGTTCGGATTTAACCCTGCATCAACAGGCGGTCTTTCAGACGGTGGCGTACAAGTAGCCGCTAAGGTATTTATCACAACTAACCTTGCCGCTTGTGCAGCTGCAATCACAACAATGTTCTTTACATGGATTCGTTACGGTAAGCCTGATGTTTCAATGACTCTAAACGGTGTTCTTGGCGGTCTTGTTGCAATCACAGCTCCTTGTGACCTTGTAACTCCGTTTGCGTCAATTATTATCGGTGTTGTCGGTGCAATCTTGATGTGTCTTGCAATTCCGTTTATCGATACAAAGCTAAAGGTTGACGACCCTGTCGGTGCAATCAGTGTTCACGGTATATGCGGTCTTTGGGGTACAATCGCAGTCGGTTTGTTTGCTTCAGATACAAGTGCCGGTGCAGAATTGCTTGGTCTGTTCTATGGCGGCGGTCTAAAGGCTTTGGGCGTTCAAGCATTGGGTGCTGTTTCACTAATCGCTTGGGCAGCAATCGTTGGTTCAATTCTGTTTGTTGTATTGAAGAAGGCAGGATTGCTTCGTGCTAAGCCACAAGAAGAAATTGAAGGTCTTGACTCAACAGAACATGGTCTTGCATCAGCATACCCTGACTTTGTTGTATCGTATAACGAGAAAAGATCAATGTAATTTAATAAGGTTAATCTCTTTTTCAAAGATTAATATATATACCCCCTCAGCGAGCTAATTTATTAGCTCGCTTTCTCTTTCCAGAAAAATTTCAAAAAAACTGTTGACAACAAAAAGTTAGTGTTGTATAATAATGTTACAGTGATTGAACACAAGGACGTGTTTGTAAGAGGATATTCTTACAAATGCGTCTTTTTTGCTTTTACGGTTCAATCGGAATAAAAAATAATAGTTAAATTAAACACAAAGGCGTGTTTGACGGATTGATTGCGGTCAATTTGTCAGACGCACTTTTTATG
>NZ_JBKVWU010000149.1:0-4770 GCF_046972485.1 Hominilimicola sp. | reverse complement strand
CTACCTTATGCGGTATGCAATACAAGTGGAAGTACAGTAGCAAAAACAGTTTCCATAACAAATTTTAAACTTGTTACAGGTGTGCGTGTGTTTATCAAATTTACATATGCACATGACTCAACAACAAAAGCCACTCTAAATGTAAATAATACAGGTGCTAAAAGTATCAGATACAAGGGGTACGGTGTCTTTAAAGGTTATAATGGTGGTTACAACTCTACAAATAAACAATACCCAAATTCTTGGGAAGCAGGTGAAATTGTTGAATTTATATATGATGGTACAGAATGGGTAAGTACCCTCGAAAAGAGAAAAATCGACCACAGCAATATAGTAGTAGGTACAATTAATGTTGACGGTTACAGAATACCTCCTTCAATAAGTGATGTTGATTTTATGTGCGGAATTGATGGAAAGTCCGATGTTGAGGTAATACAAGAGGCTATAAATGCATCAAGAAATGGTTCGCGGATAATTTTTAAAAAAGGTAACTATTCAATAGACGCCCCCATTTATATGTATAGCGGTAATCACGCTTGTAAGCTATCAGGTGAGCAAACAGGTGATAGACCTAAATTAAAATTTAGTAATAACGGTATCATAACTTCACGGAGCAGTTCTTCTGACTCAAAAGCTTCATATCCATTATATTTTGAGAATATTGCAATGGAGTTAATACCACAATTATGTATCGAGGCTGGTAGTATATATTTTGATAATGTGTTTTCAAGATTAGATGTTACCACAGCACAGAACTTGGGAAGTACACCTATTAAGTCATCTGGTTTGTTTAAAGTGGAAAGAAGCGAAATTCATTTGTGGATTAGAAATAGCACAAGCTATATATGCTATTGTGGTATTGATTGTACCAAAATAGAGATAGATGACAGCTCCGTATCGTTGCAGAATGAGTGCTCGTCAACTATAAATGCAGGTGGTGCTGATTTAAACTTTATTTATAACACTGACGCAACAGGGTATATACGAAATAGTAAATTAACGGGACAAGGTAATGGTAGAACAAATTTTATAAACGGGAAAGTGACTATTGATGAGTGTGATATTACTCTGAAAAATAGAAATCATTCATTATGTCACTACACCACAAACACAGAGCAAAAGTTATGTTCATTAAGAGATTGCACTATCAATTATACGGCAAGTACATATTTGACTTTTGGTAAAATTGAAGGTTGTTTTTTCATAAATACGGTTACTGGTGTTAATTCGTCCGAGAATTACAAGCTCCAAATACTTTGCCCAACTCAAATGATAGGAAATACTTTTATTGGACGTTCTGAAATGAATTTTAATTCAAATAAAGTACAGTTTATAGGCAATGCAATGCAGTATTCACAATCCTATACATCATTTCCGACAGGGAGTGTTAATACAGGAACAATGATTACGGGATAAGGAGGACATAATGGATATAATTGATAATTTTTCGATAATAAATAATCAAATATGTTTAAATAGCTATAAATTAGTTATACGTCACTACAAAGATATTGACAAAAAAGAGTTTGTAGATAAAGACTATTATGTAAATGATGATAGGTTAATTGAATTAGAAACTCAAATTATACCAAAGCATAAACTTTTGGAACTTATATCAAAGGTAAAGCTTGATAATGAACAGTATTCCTATATGAGTGGTCTTGAAGTGAAAACTCAAGATTTTAACAAAGAAATTAATGAAATTGCTTCATACGGCAGTAAAGAAGCATATGAAGCGTCATTGCCGGAGGCACAAGATGAATTTAATCTTGATATGGATTACAGAATGTCTAAGATGGAATTAGGATTATAAAGAGGAGGAAATATCAATGACATATGGATATTGTAAAAAAATAATTGCAAGCGGTAGATATGATAAGAATTCAATGAAGGATAAACTTGACGTGTTTCTTCTTGCAGAACGTATTACTGATGATGAATACAAAGAATTAATGCAAATGATGGAGGAATAATTTATGGACAAGATTTTTGTAAAAATTAATTTGTTGTGGGCGGGTGTTTTGACATTTTTAACATCCGCATTAGGTGCATACTGGTACATATTCGCGGCATTTATGGTGTTAAATGTAGCTGATTTCTTAACAGGTATTGCAAAGGCAAAATACGGTAATTCCGAGAACAGCAATAAGGGTGCAAAAGGTGTTGTAAAAAAATTGGGTTATTGGATTGTAATATTTATTGCATTTTTTATATCATATACATTCAATGATATAGGTAATATTATAGGCATTGATTTGGGAATATCAGCATTTATCGGTTGGTTTGTGTTGGCTACATTCATAGTCAACGAAATACGTTCAATTATTGAAAATTTAGTTGAGATAGGGGTGGATGTTCCCGATTTTTTAACTAAAGGACTTGAGGTTGCAAGCAAAAAACTTGATGGAGCAATGAACGAAGGTGACAACAATGAGAACAATAAATGATGGTTTCCCAATCAAACAGTTCAATGGTATTGACATCAATACATCAACACTATCTTCACCGGCAAACTACTATACATATAGCAGTCGTGTGGTGAAATTCATTGTAATTCATTATACAGGAAATAAAAAGGACACAGCCAAAAATAATGCAACATTTTTTCACAATGGAGCAAGAGACTCGTCTGCTAATTATTTTATGGACGAAGCCGAGTGTTATCAATCAGTCGCATTGAATAATGCCGCATGGGCGGTGGGCGGCACAAAGGTATATAAACATGCCGAATGCCGCAACATAAACAGCATATCCATTGAAATGTGTTGTAGTGGTAATTCTATTGTGTCAGAAAAAACAATCAACAATACCGCCTATTTATGTGCTGAATTGTGTAAATACATAGGCATTACAGCAGATACAGTTGATATATTTGTTTTGCGCCACTATGACGTGTGGGACAAACAGTGTCCGGCACAGTGGGCAACTGAGAACAGTGCCGGTTGGACGACATTCAAAGAAAAGGTTAAGGCGATTTTAAGAAATGAGGAGGGACTGACAATGGAGCAGTACAATGAATTGAAAGAGTTAATTAATAAACAGGCGGCGGAAATTGCCGATTTAAAAAACATCAACAAACAGTTGGTGAATGTAGTTCAAACTACAATGGTGTACGATTTCAATGATGACAATATGCCGTCGTGGGCACGTCCTGCGGTACAAGCGGCAATGGATTGCGGAGCGATACAGGGCGATGAAGATGGTTGTCTTGGCTTGTCCTACAAAGATTTACGTGCTATTGTACGTGAATATCGTTGCGGATTGTATAATAAATGATTTTTTTTGAGGGGTGGCATTTTGCCACCTCTTATTTTTTTTACTTACGATTTACAAAATATCAAACAATATCGTAATTAAACAGTATATATTGTATTATATAGTGATGAAAACGACCTTGAGGCACTTGTCGAAAAATGAGAAAACAATAGATATTAACAGTGAATAAAAGCACATACAAAATTTCTATATTTTATCAATAGACAAAAGTGGGTGATTTATGATATAATTTTATTATTAAATTTAAGGTGTTGGAGCAATTTATGAAAAATTATGAAACAAGTGAACAATTATTTATAGATATATGGGAAAAGTATGGTTCTCCTAGTGAAATTGATGATGCAGAAACCATATATTCGTTTTTTACTGAATTAGTAGAAAAAAGCAAGCACTATATTGTACTAGACCATTATTCTCATATAAATTTTGATGAGGTAATAAAAGTTGAATATGATAAAGCTAATTCGATTTTCAAATTCTATTGGTTGGATAATAACAAATATAGGATAAAAAATTTGAATCATGAATTGGAAGAGTTTGAAAGACTCATTTGGTATACCAGTGGCTATTGTACTTATGAATATATGGCAATAGATATAAATAAGATTAAATTTATTAAAAATGGAAATCATATTTTTATACTAATACAATCAAATGTGGTAAGCAAAAAAGAATTAAGAAAAAAGATTGTTGGTAAAAATGAGATTATAGAAATTGAGGATTGTACCGATGAACTTTATGCACGATATACATTTTGGGAAGGTAATCCAGAGAATTTAATTAAGATAGAATGTATAGCTAACAATTTGCCATATTATGCTTGTGTTATACAACCAAAAGAAAATATTCCGAATGTTGACATATCAAAGAGGTTGTTATTACTTCACACTATAAATGAAATAAATAATAGACTGGAAAAAGTAAAATCTGCATTAAGGAATGAAATCGCAGATAGAGATGAACTTTTTTCAAAAGGTAACATAATAAGAAATATTATGGAATTTGCATTGAAACATTTTTGTGTAATTATGAATATTCCGATAGAAATAGAACAAAAGTATGGATTTATTGAGTTGGGTGACTTGCGTAAGAAAATAAAAGATAAATTGAATATTGAAATAGAAAACAATTTGATTATTAAAGCGAATGAATTATCACACGATTCGGGAAAAAAATACACAATAGATGATATTCGAGATTTTCATAGTAAAGTCGTTGAACTAATTAACAAAATTCAAAGTTACATTTATAACAGCACTCATTAATTTGAGTGCTTTTTTGCGTTTAAAGGAGGAATTTAAAATGAAGTGTCTGTCAAAGATGTATCGCCGAATAAGGAAGAAGTGACGGAGCTGATAGACAGGCTGAACAAATACGGATTGTCACCCTGTCATTTGCAAGATGTGATTGATGATTTTATTCAAGAATAACCTATACAAATTAAGAAAGAACATAGGCAAAATACTTATGTTCTTTTTTGGTTGGGTATCTTGT
>NZ_JBKVWU010000148.1:0-4784 GCF_046972485.1 Hominilimicola sp. | reverse complement strand
GACCATAACTGTGAATGTTTCAAACAGCAGTTATCAAGAGTTATTGATTTCTCGGACGATAAAGCTATAATGGTAAACAATGCCGATTGGCTTTTAGACCTTAATTATGTAGAATTTTTGCGTGACATCGGTTCATGTTTCTCAGTAAATAAAATGCTTACTGCCGAATGCTTTAAGCAAAGACTTGAAAAGGGACTTTCATTCCTTGAATTTAACTATATGCTTATGCAGAGCTATGACTTCTTAATGCTTAACCGTAAGTATGACTGTAAAATCGAATTGGGCGGCGACGACCAGTGGAGTAACATTCTTGGCGGTATCGACCTTTGCAGACGTAAGGATCAAAAGCAGGTTTACGGTATGACATTTACTTTGCTTACAAACAGTGAAGGTAAGAAAATGGGTAAGACACAATCGGGTGCTGTTTGGCTTGACCCTAAAAAGACTACTCCGTACGATTTCTATCAGTATTGGGTAAACGTACAAGATGCTGACGTTATTAAGTGCTTAAAACTTCTTACATTCGTTCCTATGGACGAAATTCGTAAAATGGAAAAGTGGGAAGGTAAGGAACTTAACGAAGCTAAGAGAATTCTTGCTTATGAAGTAACAAAGCTTGTACACGGTGAAGAAGAGGCTGAAAAAGCTAAGAAAACAGCAGAAGAAGTATTCGCTAAAGGCGGAGTAAGTGCAGATATGCCGACAAGCGTTATACCTGACGTTGTCGGAATGGGTGTACTTGATATGCTTGTTAAGACAGGATTGTTGCCGTCGAAGGGTGAGGCAAGACGTCTTGTTCAACAAAACGGTCTTTCAATCAATGATGTAAAATACAATGACGTAAACGGTGTTGTTACGGAAGATATGATTACAGATGAAGGTATGATTATCAAAAAGGGTAAAAAGACATTCCACAGAGTTGTTACCCAATAAGACAAAAATTAAAAGCGTTCACATTTTGAAGTGAACGCTTATTTTTTTAGAATTTTATAATTCCGAGTGCTTCAAGTATTGAAGAAATCAATATTGCAACGATAAACACAGGTGCAACGTATTTAATCATAATATCGAAAAGTTTTTGACGTTTGAATGCTGATGATATGCGTACTTCATCGTGTATTGAGTTGACGCCGATAACGTATGCGACAAATATACAGGTAAGCAATGCGCATATAGGCATAAGTATTGAATTTGTGGCAAAGTCCATCATATCAAGAATTGTCATACCGCCTAAAGTCGCTTTATCCCAGACATTGTATCCTAAAATCGGCGGTATACCGAATAAGAAAGAACCGATACCTGCACAGATTGTTGTCTTATTTCTGTCCCAACCGAAACGGTCACAAAGCGAAGAAACGATAGCCTCCATAATTGAAATGGAAGAAGTAAGTGCGGCAAGCAGAACAAGTATGAAGAATACACTTCCTATAACCGTTGCCATACCCATGCTTTCAAATACCTTTGGCAATGTCACAAACATAAGGCTTGGACCTTTGCCCAAAGCACTTTGGTCACCGCCTGAAAAAGCGAATACCGCCGGAACAATCATAAGACCTGCCAATATAGCGATAGCTGTATCGAAAAGTTCAATTCTGCCTACATTCTTTTCAAGGTCACTGTCTTTAGGCAAGTATGAGCCGTATGCAATCATAATACCCATCGCAAGCGACAGTGAGTAGAACATTTGTCCCATTGCGGCAAGCACACCTTGAATTGAAAAGTTTGAAAAGTCGGGAACGAAGAAATACTTAACACCCGTCATAGCCCCCGGAAGTGTAATTGAGTACACCGCAACGATTATTGCAAGTACGATAAGTACCGGCATAAGTATTGTACTGAACTTTTCAACGCCTTTTTGAACACCTCTTAAAATTACAAAAGTCGTAATTGCCGAGAATATAAACTGATAAATAAGAAGTCTTTGCGGTGATGCAAGCATATCAGTAAAGAAATTGTCTTGTGCCAAAAGCTGATGATTGCCTGTTACATATTTTGTTGCATATTCGATAACCCAACCGCCGATTACGTTGTAGTAAGGCTGAATAATCATGGGAATAAGCGTTGCGATAATTCCGATAAATCCCCATTTTTTACTAAGTTCGCGGAATGCACAAAGTCCGCTTTTACCGGTTTTACGTCCGATTGCGTTTTCGGCAATCATAAGTGAAAAACCGAATGTTACGACAAGAAGTATGTAGAATAATAAGAATATACCTCCGCCGTATTTTGCGGCGAGGTAAGGGAAACGCCAAATATTACCCAATCCTACCGCACTTCCTGCCGCAGCAAGAACAAATCCGAATCCGCCTGAAAACATACTTCTTTTTTTGTTGTTCATAAGAAAATACCTCTCTTGATTTTATAATAATGAATTTATTATACTACATCGCAAACAATTTGTAAAATACTTTTTGATAAATATCAGATATTTTGTGAATATTGCTGTAACATAGTATGTAAGTTGCAGACAAAAACAGTGATTGAAATTTAATACATAATATGATATAATAAAAATAAGTATGTATGAAAGAGCAGGTGAGTACTTTGGAAAAAGGTGCAAATATCCTTTTATCATTGATGCAGTTAAATATCGGAGGCGCGGAAACACACGTTGTTGAACTTGCAAAAGAGCTTAAAAGAAAAGGCTTTAATGTAATTGTCACTTCAAACGGCGGTGTTTATGTAAAGGAACTCGAGGACGCGGGAATAAAGCATTATGCAGTACCTTTGCAGAATAAAAATCCTTTGAATATGCTGAAATCGGCACGACTTTTGAAGAAGATAATTAAAGACGAAAAAATAGACATAGTTCATTCTCACGCAAGAATCCCTTCTTTTATATTGGGAAAACTTCACAAGAGAATGAAGTTTCCGTTTGTGACAACGGCACATTGGGTATTTAATACAGGCTACGGTCTTAAATATATAACCGATTGGGGTGAAAAGACTGTTGCGGTGTCGGAGGATATAAAGACCTACTTAATGGACAACTATCACATACCGGCAGGTGATATAAATGTTACGATAAACGGTATTGATACTGAAAAGTTTTCACCTAAAACAGATTGTGAAGATATAAAAAAGGAACTCGGTATAAAAGACGACGATACGGTTATAACTTATGTAAGCCGTTTGGACGAATCAAGAAGCCTTGTTGCAAAGCAGCTTATCGAAGCAGTTCCCGAAATCGACAAAGCGGTTAATAATTTAAAAGTTATAGTTGTCGGTGCAGGCGATGATTATGATAATGTAAAAACTATGGCTGACAGCGTAAACCAAAAGTTGGGTCGTGATGTCATTGTACTTACAGGTGCAAGAACAGATATAAATAAACTTATTGCACCGTGTAAACTGTTTGTGGGTGTGAGCCGTGCGGCTCTTGAGGCAATGGCGGCGGACAAGCCTGTTATAATTGCAGGTAATGAGGGATATATCGGATTGTTTGACGAAAGCAAACTTGCGGTCGGCATTGATACTAACTTCTGTTGCCGCGGTTGTGAAATGTCGGACAGTGAGCTTATAAAACGTGATGTACTTAAATTCTTCAATCTTGACGAAAATAAGCAGAAAGAACTCGGCGAATACGGCAGAGAACTTATTAAGAAAGAATATTCCGTAACTCGTATGGCTGATGACAGCATAAAGGTTTATGACTGGGCATTGCAGAAAAACAAAGAAATTCTTATATCAGGTTATTACGGCTTTAAAAACAGCGGTGATGACGCACTTTTGCAGGCGATTATAAATGATTTAAAGCAGTATAAGGAAAGTCCGAACATAGTTGTTTTAAGTGCAAACCCTGACGAAACAATGGAATATTACAAGGTTAAATCTATAAATCGATTGAATGTATTAAAGATTGCCAAACATATGAAAAAGGCAGATATGCTTATTTCGGGCGGCGGTACACTGATACAGGACAGAACAAGTACAAAGTCACTTTGGTATTATCTTACGGTTATCGCAATGGCAAAAAAGAAAAATATGAAAGTTATGCTTTATTCAAACGGTATAGGTCCGCTTGAAAGAAAGGGCAATATCAAGAAAACCAAGAAAATACTTGATAAAGTTGACCTTATAACATTGCGTGATGAACGTTCATATAAAACGTTGCATGAAATCGGTATTGAAAACAAAAATGTAAAGGTTACAGCTGATCCTGCACTTGATTTGGATATTGCAGACGAAAAGCTCGGAAAGGCTATTTTGAAAAATGAGGGCGTTCCGAGTGATAAAAAACTGCTCGGAGTGTCGGTAAGAAAGTGGCAGAACTTAGGCAGTGACTTTGAAACTCAAATTGCGAACGCTTGTGACTACGCATACGAAAAATACGGCTACTATACGGTATTTCTTCCTATGCAGTCAAGTCGTGACACAGCTATAATGCAGAACATAAAACGCAAAATGAAACATGAATCGGCAATTATCAAGAAACGTTATTCCGTTGAGGGGATGCTTTCAATTATTAAATGCTTTGATATGTGTATCGGTATGCGACTTCATACATTAATTTATGCGGCGATAAATTCAGTACCGCTTATCGGCCTGGTGTATGACCCTAAGATAAACAGCTTTATGGAATATACACATCAAAGACACTACGTTGACGTAAATGAAGTAACAGATGAAAATTTAAAGAAAATGCTTGATGAATGTGTGGCAAATTACGACACGATAAAGCAGGATTTAAAAGAAAATTACAGCCATTTAAAAGAAAAAGCAAAGCTTAACGGCAAATATGCGATTGAGCTTTATGAAAAAGGGAGTGTGACGCTGTGAAAGAA
>NZ_JBKVWU010000147.1:0-4920 GCF_046972485.1 Hominilimicola sp. | reverse complement strand
ATATGAAATAGCACAGAGCGGTGACAATCTTTTGATGAAATTCGGCGAGAATTACGTTGACGCAAATCTTATTATGGGACTTGATAAAATGTTCCCTAAACGCATAAAGCTGTTGTCGGGCGACAAACCTGTCATAAGCTATGCGATTAAGGGTGAATATAAGAAAATCTTGAATATTGTAAATAATTTGTTAAGTACAATAAAGGAATTGCAAAGTGCCGAAAAAGATAGTATAATAAAATCATAAGATTTTAAGGAGAAAGACATATGAAATATACAAAACTTGCGGCAGTGGCATTGGCAAGCATGATGATGTTGAGTGCCTGCGGTCAAAGTGCAAATAGTGACAATCAGATTGTTATGACTGTCGGCGATACACAGATTACCGAGAGTGAATTTAACTATTATATGAACACATATAAGGAAAATTACAATATGGGTCAGGCGAAAAAATCATCGCTTGAATACTGCCAAAGAAACCAGCTTATCGTTGAAGTTGCAAAGGCGATGGATATAAAGCTTGACAGTGACACACAGTCTAAATTAAAGGATTATCAAAAGTCGATAAAAGATTCTTATGACCGTGAGGGCGGATATAAGAAGTTTTTAAAGGACAATAAACTGACTGATGATTATATTGATACGCTTGCGTCGGTAAGCTATTATACGGACGCATTGAAGAAACAAACGGAAACACCTACATTTACGGAAGATGAATTGCGTGAATATTTTAAAGAACATTACAGACGTGTCAAGTATGTGTTGATTTCGACTATCGACTCACAAACCGGTGACGAAGTATCGGACGACAAAAAGGAAGAGGCAAAGAAAACAGCGGAAGAAGTTTTGGAAAAAGCACAAAACGGTGAAGATTTTGACACGCTTATAAGCAATTATTCGCCGAATACCGCAAATGATTCCGATGAAAACGGATATATTTTCACCGATAACGAAACAGGCATAGAATTTGAAGAAGGCGTTGATTCGATAAAGACCGACGAATTTACAATTGTTCAGTCAGATTCGGGATATTATGTAATAAAACGATTGCCGCTTGACGAATCACAGGAATGTTTTGAAGAAGAATATGAAAATGAGGCGGAAACTATCAATACTACAATGCAGAACAACGCATTTTACGAACAAGTTCAAAAATGGGCTGACGAATACGGTATAAAAGTTACCGTAAATGACGAAGTTTTAGACAAAATAAATTAATGAAATTATTAAATCGGAGTATAACATTCTGTTATACTCCGATTTTTTTGCTTTATGCGAAAAAAATTCCCAAAAACCATTGATATTAGAGTTCATTTTAGGTATAATAATATAGAATAGGTATATTAGCTATAATGAAAGGAATTAATAAAAAAATGGACAGTAATAAACAAATGGCAGATCTTTTGTTCAAGAATATAACAAAAACTCCCGACGATTACGAACAAATGTATCCCAAAAGAAATCTTGAAGAGGGTGCGGTTGTAACTCGTTTTGCACCGAGTCCGACAGGATTTTTGCATTTCGGCGGATTGTTTGCCGCATTTATCGGAAAGACGGCGACAAAGTCAACAAACGGTGTATTTTATCTTAGAATCGAAGATACCGATAAAAAACGTGAGGTTGAAAACGGTGTAAGCCTTATAGTAAAGGGACTTAACGATTTCGGTATAGAAATCGATGAGGGTATGCTGTCAGAAACTGACGAAAAGGGTGCATACGGTCCATATACTCAAAGTAAGAGAAAAGATATATATCAGGCATATGTTAAGTCGCTTGTTGAGCAGGGACTTGCATATCCGTGCTTTATGACGGAAGAAGAACTTGCAACAATCAGAGAAAAGCAGGAAAGTGAAAAATTACTTCCTGGTGTGTACGGTGAATTTGCAAAGTATCGCGACATCACTGTTGAAGAAGCACAAAAGAGAATTGAAAACGGCGATGAATACGTTGTAAGATTGAAGTCACCGGGTAAGGAAGACAAGAGAATTAAGTTTAAGGATGTTATCAAGGGCGAAATTGAAATGCCTGAAAATATTCTTGACGTTGTACTTTTGAAAAAGGACGGAACTCCTACATACCACTTTGCTCACATTGTTGACGACCATTTAATGCGTACAACTCACGTTATTCGTGGTGACGAATGGATTTCATCAGTGCCGATACACTTGCAGTTGTTCTGGCTATGCGGTTTAAAACCGCCTAAGTATGCGCACATTTCGCCTATTATGAAAGAGGAAAACGGCGGTAAGCGTAAACTTTCAAAGAGAAAAGACCCTGAGGCGGCAGTAAGCTATTACAGTGAGGTCGGTTATCCGAAAGGTGCAATTTGGGAATACTTAATGACACTTGCCAATTCAAATTATGAAGATTGGCGTCTTGCAAATCCTAATGAGGATATAGATAACTTTAAGTTTTCGTTCTCGAAAATGAGTAAAGCAGGCGCACTTTTCGATATGGTTAAGCTTGCGGATGTAAGCAAAAACTATATTTGCCGTTTGAGTGCGGAAGAAGTTTATGAAATGGTTACTGATTGGGCAAAGGAAAACAATAAGAAACTATACAAACTTCTTGTTGATGACGAAGAATATGCAAAGGCAATATTTGCGATAGAGCGTGGAAACGCAAAACCGCGTAAAGATATTTCGGCTTGGACAGACGTTGAAAATTACGTTTCGTATTTCTATTCGGAACTTTGGGACAGAAAATTTGATTTTCCGGATAATCTTTCAAATGATGATATGATAGAAATACTTGAACTTTACAAGCAGATTTACGACGAAAACGTCAGCAGCGACGATTGGTTCCCACAGGTAAGAGATATGGCGGAAACAATAGGTTATGCTAAAGCACCTAAGGTTTATAAAAAAGACCCTGATTCATATAAGGGACATGTCGGTGATGTCGCAGGCGTTATTCGTGTTGCGGCAACAGGCAGAAGAAATACTCCGGACCTTTACGAAATACTTCAAGTGCTTGGTAAGGACGAAGTGATGAAGAGATTTGACGAAGCAATAGAAAGTTTAAGGGGATAAAGATATATGGAAGAAATATTCAGCAGAAATTTTATTGAAGAAGCAATAGACAAAGACCTTGAGGAAAAAGTGTACGACCATGTACAAACGCGTTTTCCACCCGAACCTAACGGTTATCTTCATATCGGACACGCAAAGGCTATAAGCATAGATTTTGGTATGGCTGAAAAGTATAACGGAAAATGTAACTTGCGTCTTGACGATACTAACCCTACAAAGGAAGATACAGAATACGTTGACGCAATAATGGAGGATATAAAGTGGCTTGGCTTTAAGTGGGACAAGGTGCTTTATGCGTCTGATTATTTTGACGATATTTATGCGGCGGCTGTAAAACTTATCAAAAAGGGTAAGGCATATGTTGACGATTTGTCACCAGAAGAAATAAGAGAGTACAGAGGTACTCTTAAAACTCCCGGTAAGAACAGTCCGTACAGAGAAAGAACGATTGAAGAAAACCTTGATTTGTTCGAGAGAATGACAAATGGTGAATTTGCTGACGGTGCAAAGGTACTAAGAGCAAAAATCGATATGGCGTCACCTAACCTAAATATGCGTGACCCGATTATTTACAGAATACTTCGTGCACATCATCACAGAACGGGTGATAAGTGGGTAGTTTATCCTATGTATGACTTTGCACATCCTATTTCAGATACTGTTGAGGGTGTTACTCATTCGCTTTGCTCACTTGAATTTGAGGATCACAGACCGCTTTATGATTGGGTATTAAAAGAAGTCGGCTATGAAAGCCCTTCAAGACAGATTGAGTTTGCAAGAATGAATCTTAACTATACGCTTACAAGTAAAAGACGTTGTCTGAAACTTGTTCGTGAAAATATTGTGTCGGGTTGGGACGATCCGAGAATGTCAACACTTTGCGGTATGCGCAGACGCGGTTACACACCTGAGGCTATTCGTGATTTCTGTGAAAGAATCGGTGTTTCAAAAGCAAACAGCGTTGTTGACTTTGCTTTGCTTGAGGCTTGTATAAGAGAAGATTTGAATAAGAAAGCACCGAGAGCAATGGCGGTTTTAAGACCGATTAAACTTATAATCGACAATTATCCTGAAGATAAGGTTGAACAGATTGAAGTTGAAGTTAATCCTGAAAATCCTGAAATGGGTAAGCGAACAGTAGAATTTTCGCGTGAACTTTATATAGAAGAAGACGACTTTATGGAGGACGCTCCGAAGAAGTATTTCAGACTTTCACCCGGCAGAGAAGTAAGACTAAAAAGTGCGTATTACGTTACTTGCACAAGCTGTGAAAAGGACGAGGACGGCAATATTATTGCTGTACACTGCACATACGATCCCGAAACCCGCGGCGGTGACTCACCTGACGGACGTAAGGTAAAGGGTACAATTCACTTTGTAAGTGCCGCACACGCAATAGACGCGGAAGTACGTCTTTACGACAGATTGTTTACGGTTGAAAATCCGTCTGACGAAACAGGCGTAAATGACTTTACAGACAATCTTAACAAAGATTCTATGATAGTTCTTAAAAATGCAAAACTTGAAAGCAATTTGACAAATCTAAGTGTAGGAGATAAGTTCCAATTCCTTAGATTGGGATATTTCTGCGTTGATAAAGATTCAACACCTGAAAAGCCTGTTTTCAACAGAACTGTTGCATTAAAAGATTCATGGAAGAAAATTAATAAATAGAAAGAAGTTTTGAAAAATGGAATATACAAAATTTATGGCTGACAGAGTTAAGACGATGAAAGGCAGTGCCATTCGTGAAATGTTCAAGCGTATGGCTGATCCTGAGATTATCTCACTTGCAGGAGGAAACCCTGCGTCTGAATTGTTCCCGGGTGACGAACTTTCAAAAATTGCGGGTAAAATTCTTATGACAAACCCTACTCTTGCTTTGCAG
>NZ_JBKVWU010000146.1:0-4936 GCF_046972485.1 Hominilimicola sp. | reverse complement strand
TCGCGACGTTCACCTTGGCAAGGTGACGCTCTACCACTGAGCCACTCCCGCATTTCTTGACTGCTTTGTTATTATAGCACGGGAAATACGGTTTGTCAACTATTTTTTGAAACTTTTTTCGATATTTTTTTTGAAACTGTTTTAAACAGCATATAAATCAGCACGGTTAAGCCGAAATCGAACGATATGTTAAACAGAAAAAGCTGTTTTGAAATATCAGCCGCACCGTTGCCGATATACGGCATAGGAAACTGAATAAGTCCCATAAGTATCACGAAAATAAACGGAACGGCATATCTGTTTTTCTTTTTCAACATCACAATACCAATCAGTAAAAATACCGCATAACTCGGTATTATAAAGAACAATGTTTTTGGCAAATGCTCACGGATATTTTCCCATAAATCAAAACGATATGAGGACGTATTCGGTGCATAGCCGTATTTTTTCTCAAATGTACCGAGGTTTATTTTGTTTGTAAAAGCATTTTGTGCGGTTGTTTCCATAACAGATACAAGACGCAGGGGGTGAGTGATGTAGAATTTTATAAGTTTTCCGTTACTCATTTTTGAATGAAACTTTTCATTCATAATATCACTTCGCGGCGGATATTTGTATTCTGATTTATCAAGGTATGCGTGCTTACCGCTGTCGGCCGCCATATCTTCGTCAAGTCCCATATCGATTAAATCCTGTTTCGGATTGGGATTGTCTTTTAAAATACCGTAAAACACACTGTTATACTGTGTATCCAAATTAAGCTGACCGCCGTTTATAACGTATCCGCCGACTCCGTGCCAAAGTAAAACGATTGAACACACAATGCACAAATTTCGCTTGTTGCTTTTAAAACCGACATACAATACAGCGATAATAAGGAACGGTGTAAATACGGCACACTGCAATTTTGAACCGAGTAACAGGCAAGATGAAACAGTGAAAAATATTATTACGCTGTTTTTAGCATCGTGTACATTTTCAAACATATACAATCCGAAAAGCACGACAGTTGCAAACGATACAAGCATAACGCTTTGACCGTACAGACTGTTTAAAATCGTCAAATTAATTCCGTTAAAAAATACAACGATAAAAAACAACAGAAAAATACAATGCAAAAACTTATTTTCAATTTTAAATTTGCGTTGTATAAAAAAGCATACTGTTGCATACCACAAAAACATAATACCCGCCAAAATCCGCATATCAAAAGCACCGAACGGCAGACATATAAGCCTTGCTGTTGCGGTAGGGAATATAAACGTCGTAGTCGGCACTAAAAACAGAAGTCTTGGCACATATAACAACAAGTCGACCGACGTAAATTTCATATTAAAAAATCTTACGGCATAATCGTAAAAAGAGTAGTCGGACGGAAAATCAAGTCCGCACGGACGCATAACTCTTTCAAAATCGCCCTGGTCGGCAACCGAATGGACAGGCGATACAAATACCGCGTATACAAACACAGCAATGACCGATATTATAAATATTATATCGTATGCGGAAAAAATCTTTTTCTTCAAGTAAAATCACTCCAAAATCAGTAATGTAAATTTATTATACAAAATAACGGAAGCATTTGCAATAAAAATTGTACGCGCAATCACAAAATCTTGTGCAATTAATGTTGATAAATCTTTTATTTTGTGATAGAATGAATATATATTGAGTTTAGTTTTAATATAAAGGAGTTAAATCATGGAAAACGTAAGAAGAATTTATGTTGAAAAGAAAAACGGATTTGACGTTGAGGCAAAGGGTGTACTTGCCGATCTTAAAGAAAACCTTTCTTTAAAAGGTCTTAAAGACGTCAGAATTATTAACAGATATGATGTTTCGGGCGTAAGCGATGAGGAATATCAAAAGGCGAGAAATCTTATTTTCTCAGAACCTCCTGTTGATAATGCTTATGATGAAGAAATTGAAATCAGTGAGGGCAAAGTGTTTGCGGTTGAATTTTTACCGGGACAGTTTGACCAGAGAGCCGCATCGGCTGAAGAATGTATTTCAATTCTTACGGAAAAGGAACGTCCGACTGTAAGAAGTGCAAAGGTATATGTTCTTATCGGCGATATTTCCGACGAAGAAACAGAGGCTGTTAAAAATTACGTTATAAACCCTGTTGAGGCAAGAGAGGCGAGCCTTGAAAAGCCGACTTCGCTTGTTATGGAAACAGTTGTTCCCGATGACGTTGCGACAGTTGACGGCTTTACCGAAATGGACGAGAGCAAAATGGAAGAATTTCTTTCAAAGATGGGCTTTGCAATGGATATGGACGACCTTGCATTCTGTCAGAAGTATTTTAAGGATACGGAAAAGCGTAATCCTACAATTACAGAACTTCGTATGATTGATACATATTGGTCTGACCACTGCCGTCATACTACGTTTTCCACTAAGATAAATGATGTTAAGATAAATAACGGCAAATATGCCGATGTCATTAAGGCTGCATATGATGAATATAAGGCTGCAAAAGCTGATTTGTATTCACCTGACAGAGATACTTGCCTTATGAATATGGCAACAATCATAGTTAAGCAGCTTAAAAAGCAAGGTCTTTTAAAAGAAATTGATGAATCGGAAGAAATCAATGCTTGTTCAATCGTTGTTGATGTTGACGTAAACGGCAAGGACGAGCCATGGCTAATTATGTTTAAAAACGAAACTCATAACCACCCGACAGAAATCGAGCCTTTCGGCGGTGCGGCAACTTGTCTTGGCGGTGCTATTCGTGACCCGCTTTCAGGAAGAAGTTATGTATATCAGGCTATGCGTGTAACCGGTAGCGGTGATCCGAGAGTATCACTAAAGGATACACATGCCGGAAAGCTTATGCAGAGAAAGATTACAACAGGTGCGTCGGCAGGTTACAGTTCATACGGTAACCAAATCGGTCTTGCAACAGGACAGGTTCAGGAAATATATGATGAAGGCTACGTTGCAAAGAGAATGGAAATCGGTGCGGTTATAGGTGCGGCACCAAAGAAGAACGTTATTCGTGAAGTGCCGTCAAAGGGCGACGTTATTATTCTTCTCGGAGGAAGAACAGGTCGTGACGGTATCGGCGGTGCAACAGGTTCTTCAAAGGCGCATAATGAAGAAAGCGTTGTTACTTGCGGAAGTGAAGTACAAAAGGGTAATCCGCCTGTTGAAAGAAAAATTCAAAGACTTTTCAGAGATGAAAAGGTTACTACACTTATAAAGAGATGTAACGACTTCGGTGCAGGCGGTGTATCGGTTGCTATCGGTGAGCTTGCGGACGGACTTGTTATTGACCTTGACAAAGTTCCTAAAAAGTATGAGGGACTTGACGGAACCGAACTTGCAATCAGCGAATCACAGGAAAGAATGGCTGTTGTTGTAAGAGCGGAGGACTCAGATAAGTTTATAGAATATTCAAATAACGAAAATCTTGAGGCAACAAAGGTTGCATATGTCACAGACGAAAACAGACTTGTTATGAACTGGAGAGGTAAGACAATCTGTGATATTTCAAGAGATTTCCTTAACACAAACGGTGCAACAAAGAATACTGATATTGAAGTTGTACTTCCTGATACTGAAAACAGTTTCTTTAAGCAAGAAGTTGTTACTGACGTAAAGGCAAAGTGGCTTGAAACACTTTCAGACTTAAACGTATGCTCACAAAAGGGATTATGCGAAAAGTTTGACTCAACAATCGGTGCAAACAGTGTACTTATGCCGTTCGGCGGTAAGTATCAGCTTACTCCGTCAGACGGTATGGCTGCTAAAGTTCCTGTACTTGACGGTGAAACAAATACGGCAACCGTTATGACATTCGGTTATAATCCGAAACTTTCAAGCTGGAGCCAATATCACGGTTCAACATATGCAATCGTTGAATCTGTTTCAAAAGCGGTTGCGTTGGGTGCTGATTATAAGAAAATTTATCTTACATTCCAAGAGTACTTTGAAAGACTTGGAACCGATCCTAAGCGTTGGGGCAAGCCTTTTGCTTCATTGCTTGGTGCATATAAGACACAGCTTGCATTAGGTATTGCGGCAATCGGCGGTAAGGACTCAATGAGCGGTTCGTTCAACGACCTTGACGTACCTCCGACACTTACATCATTCGCCGTTGCACCTGTAAAGGCTGATAAGGTTATTTCACAGGAAATCAAGAAAGCAGGCTCAAAGCTTGTTATGTTCACAGTTAAACGTGACGAAAACGATTTACCTAAGTTTGACGAATTGAAGAAAATGTATGACACGGTTCATCAGCTTATTCTTGACGGCAAAGTATTGTCGGCAAGCGTTGTTAAGGGATTCGGTCTTGTTGAAACTGTTTCAAAAATGTCATTCGGTAATATGATCGGTGTTGAATTTGACAAGAACCTTACAAATGATATGCTATTCTATGCACCGCTTGGCTCAATCGTACTTGAAGTTGAAGAAGAAATTGACGGTGCCGTAACAGTCGGTACAACAGGCTCTGACTCATTCACAGTAGGCGGAGTAAATATTCCGCTTAGCGAGGCGGCTGAAGTATGGAAAAAACCGCTTGAAAAGGTATTCCCTACAAAAGCAGGTCACTTTACAAGTGAGCCTGAAACATTCAGCTATGATAAGAGAAATATAACTGTTGCAACAGAAAAATTTGCAAAACCGAGAGTATTTATTCCTGTATTCCCGGGTACAAACTGCGAATACGATACTGCAAGAGCATTTGAAAACGCAGGTGCTGTGGCAGATGTATTTGTTGTAAGAAACCTTACGGGTGACGACGTTGTTTACTCAATGAAAGAAATGCAAAAGAGAATAAACAATTCTCAAATCGTAATGATTCCGGGCGGTTTCTCAGGCGGTGACGAACCTGAAGGCAGCGGTAAATTTATCGCAACCGCATTCAGAAATCCGCTTGTTAAAGACGCGGTTATGAATATGCTTAAAAACCGTGACGGTCTAATGC
>NZ_JBKVWU010000145.1:0-4948 GCF_046972485.1 Hominilimicola sp. | reverse complement strand
GGCATCAAGAGATGTTATCGGCGGTGTCGCTTGGGCAAATACACTTACCGGCGATGACGTTGACAAGCAGGTTGAAAAGGGTAAGTCAAACTTCGCAGGCTGCGAAATTAAGGGCAAGACTCTTGGTATAATCGGTTTGGGTGCTATCGGTATTCTTGTTGCAAATGCGGCTTATGCTTTGGGTATGGAAGTTATCGGATATGACCCTTATTTGTCGGTTGACTCTGCTTTAAAACTTTCAAGACACGTTAAAAAGGCTAACAGCCCTGAAGAAGTTTATGCGGCGGCAGATTACATAACAATTCACGTTCCGCTAATGGATTCAACAAGAAATACAATTAACGCCGAAACAATCGCACAAATGAAAGACGGTGTTATAATTCTTAACTTTGCAAGAGGTGGTCTTGTAAATAATGCGGATATTAAAAAGGCTTTGGCTGATGGTAAGGTTGCTAAGTACGTTGTTGACTTTGCTGACAGTGAAACAGTCAACCAACCGGGTATTATAAACATTCCTCACCTTGGTGCGTCAACTGCCGAATCGGAAGATAACTGTGCAGTTATGGCAGCTCAGGAATTGGCTGATTACCTTGAAAACGGTAATATCCTAAATTCGGTAAACTTCCCGAATTGTTCACTTCCTGAAGACAATGTCGGAAGAATTGCTATTGCGCATAAAAATATTCCGAATGTTATCGCTAAGTTTACAGAAGCACTTTCAAGTGTGAATATCTCAGATATGATTAATAAGTCAAAGGGTGAGCTTGCATATACAATCATCAATACTGACCACGCAATCCCTGCAGAAGCTATTGAAAAGCTAAATCAAATTGACGCTGTTATAAGAGTCAGAGTTATTAAATAATTGAATTTATAGCTAAATATGAGCCGTACAGATTAAAGCTGTACGGCTTTTTGCATGCGTAAAAGTTTGGAGTGTTATAATTAACAACAATACCAACAAAAAAAGACGGAGCATATGCTCCGTCTTATATATTACTGTTTTCTGATACCTGCGTGAATTCGCTGTTTAGCATTTTCAATGCGTTCGGCAGATGGGGGAGATATACTTTCCAAAGTGTAAGGAATACCTAAGTTCTCCCACTTGAATTTACCAAGTGTATGATAAGGTAAAATCTCTACACGGTCTACATTTGAAAGTGTATCAATAAAATCACCCAAAGCGTCTAAATCTTCATCAAAATCGCTGTGTTCGGGAACAAGAACGTGTCTTATCCAAACAGGCTTATTGATTTCAGAAAGATACTTTGCCATTTCGATAATATTTGAATTATCAAAACCTGTTAGGTCTTTATGGCGGGTAGGGTTGATTTCTTTCAAATCAAGAAGCAGTAAATCGGTATATTTCATAAGTTCTTCAAACTTGCTGAAGAAAGGTTCTTCCTTTGTGAAAGGATTACCGGCAGTATCAATACAAGTATTAATACCAAGCTCTTTAGCTTTTTTGAACAATTCAATTACAAAATCAATTTGTAATAACGGTTCGCCGCCGCTTATGGTAATACCGCCGTCTTTACCCCAATAAGGTTTAAAACGCAATGCACGTTTTAAAATCTCATCGGCAGTTACTTCATCTCCGCCGTCCATTTTCCAGGTATCCGGATTATGACAGTAGCGGCACCGCATATGACAACCTTGCATAAAGACTATAAATCTTACGCCGGGTCCGTCAGCGGCACCAAAACTTTCAGTTGAATGAATGTGTCCTATCATATCAAATTACATTGATGCGTGACAAGTTCTTGAGATAACGTCAAGCTGTTGCTCACGAGTAAGGTCAATAAACTTAACTGCGTAACCTGATACACGGATTGTAAAGTTAGCGTATTCTTCTTTTTCAGGATGTTCCATAGCGTCGATAAGCTTTTCTTTACCGAATACGTTAACGTTTAGGTGGTGAGCACCTTGCTCAAAGTAACCGTTAAGAACGTTTACAAGGTTTGTAACCTGTTCTGATTCTTCATGACCAAGAGCGTCAGGGTTAATTGTTTGTGTATTTGAAATACCGTCAAGAGCATACTCATATGGCAATTTAGCAACTGAGTTAAGTGATGCAACCAAACCGTTTTGTTCTGCACCATATGATGGGTTAGCACCCGGTGAAAGTGGTTCACCTGCTTTACGTCCGTCAGGAAGTGATGCAGTAGCCTTACCGTAAACAACGTTTGATGTGATTGTAAGGATTGATGTTGTAGGCTCTGAGTTACGATATGTGTGGCACTTCTTAATCTTAGCCATAAATGTCTTTAGTAGCCATACTGCGATTTCGTCAGCACGGTCATCATCGTTACCGTAACGAGGGAAGTCGCCTTCTGTTTCAAAGTCAACTACAACGCCGTTTTCGTCACGAACTGTCTTAACCTTAGCATACTTAATAGCTGAAAGTGAGTCAACAACGTGTGAGAAACCTGCGATACCTGTTGCGAATGTACGACGTACATCTGTATCGATAAGAGCCATTTCAGCTGCTTCATAGTAATACTTGTCGTGCATATAGTGAATTACGTTTAGTGTACGTACATAAACTCCTGCAAGCCAATCCATCATCTTGTCATACTTGTCAAGAACTTCGTCATAATCAAGATATTCAGAAGTGATTGGTCTGTATTCAGGACCGACTTGTACCTTTGTTCTTGCGTCTATACCGCCGTTGATAGCGTATAGAAGACACTTAGCAAGGTTAGCTCTTGCACCGAAGAATTGCATTTCTTTACCTGTCTGTGTTGCAGATACGCAGCAGCAGATAGCGTAGTCGTCACCCCAAGTAACACGCATAACGTCATCGTTTTCGTATTGAATTGAGCTTGTACGAACTGAAATAGCAGCAGCATACTTCTTGAAGTTCTCTGGAAGTCTTGAAGAATAAAGAACTGTGAGGTTTGGCTCAGGTGAATCACACTCAAGTGTGGAGGAAACGGTAGTCGTTCTTTGTAACCATTGAATACGTCAATGCCAAGACCTGCAACTTCGAGTGTAGCCCATACAGGGTCGCCTGAGAAGAGCTGGTTGTAAGACTCAATTTTTGCAACTTAACCATACGGCACTTCATAACAAAGTGGTCAACGAGTTCCTGAGCCTGTGATTCTGTAAGTGTACCGTTCTCAAGGTCACGCTCGATGTAGATGTCGAGGAATGTTGATACATGACCAACGCTCATTGCAGCGCCGTTCTGAGTCTTGATAGCAGCAAGATAGCCAAAGTAGAGCCACTGAACTGCCTCTGCAGCGTTCTTAGCAGGCTGTGAAATATCAAAGCCGTAAGAAAGTGCCATTTCCTTCATATCGTTAAGAGCACGAATCTGATCGGCGATTTCTTCACGAAGCTGGAAGTCGCCTCTTCTCATACCCTGACGGTTTGTTTCTGCAAAGTCCTCTTTCTTGCCTTCGATAAGGCGGTCAATACCGTAAAGAGCAACTCTTCTGTAGTCACCGACGATTCTGCCTCTGCCGTATGTGTCGGGAAGACCTGTAAGAATCTTGTTGTGACGGGCAAGTTTCATCTCGGGGTATAGATATCGAATACACCCTGGTTGAGTCTTGTGATATTTTGTAAAGATTTCGGGAGTTTAGGGCTTGGAGTGTAGCCATACATCTGGCATGACTGCTCAGCCATTTTGATACCGCCGTAAGGCATAAATGCACGCTTAGCTTGTCTGTCTGAAGACCTACAACCTTTTCAAGGTCTTTATCAAGATATGCAGCGCCGTAAGCTGTGATGCCGCTTACAACCTCAGTTTCCATATCAAGAACGCCGCCCTTGGCTCTTTCTGGAGTTCCTTGAGCTCGCCCCAGAGCTTGTCTGTAGCTTCTGTAGGACCTTCAAGGAAAGACTGGTCGCCGTCATAAGGTGTGTAGTTTTCTGAATGAAGTTCTGACATCAATGTCGGACTCCCATTGCCACCTGCAAATTTGTCCATTCTTCTCTCATTACTGTAAAACCTCCGATAATGATAATTAATACTGAATTTTGTATATGACACAAAAATGCCGACTCAATTCCAAGCAGACGCCCGGCAAGGTCAGCTCCTTGAAAAAATCGTCATACATCCTTGTATTCTGTCATTTATTCACTTTTATAATCATATAAACAACACCATTAAAATAACACTTTTAAGCGTTGTCAAGCATTTTGAGATACTTTTTACACCACTTTTTCACACTCAAAGCACTATTGTAAATGAGTACAATTTTATGGTATGAGGAACATTATTTTCAGCAGATTTTTTCCTGTATTTGTGCGGAATATTTTGTCATATGCCTGCTCTGCTGCACTGCGGCTTGAATCGTCCTCATAAAGGTTCACAAGGAAGTCTGACTCTACCAAAATTCGGTACGGCAAAGTATCAATATTTCCATAGGTGTGATGGTGTCCCACAAGGTAACAAACTTTGTCAATAAATGTTTTTTCGTAGCCGAGAGCAGCAAGCAACTTTTCAGCCTCGTGAGGACCTTCAAGTTCCTGATACTTTCCTGCAGAAGAATTGTACTTTTCTTCGCTCACCTTTATGCCGATGTCGTGAACGATTGCGGAGATTTCAAGAAGCTCCTGATCGTCGGGCAAAAGATTTTCACTTTCACCGATTGTCTTTGAGAATGAATAAACCTTGAGAAAATGGTGAATCCTTTTCTTGTCACTTCCAAAATATTCAATCATAGCAGTTATAACCCTGTCGGTTTTCATATTATCACTCCTTACGGCGAGCCGCCGTTCCCAATTTGTGTAGACAGTTTTTTTGTTTGTGCAATTCTGTAGTGGTAGCCTTACGACCGCCGCCTGTGGCGGATAAAGGGAGCAAAGCGCTGTCTGAAACAACGAGCAAAAGGCAGTACATTTATGTACAACGCATTGCGACTATATTTCAGACGGGCGGATTCGCACAAACAATCACTTTTTCATACTTCTTATATATGCAAAGGTCTTTTCTTCG
>NZ_JBKVWU010000144.1:0-5257 GCF_046972485.1 Hominilimicola sp. | reverse complement strand
TAAGGACAGTGTTATCAACGCAAAAAAAGTTGTAAACGATACTTTCGGAAAAGTTGATATACTTGTAAACGGTGCAGGCGGCAATCACCCAAAAGGTACTACAACAAAAGAATATTTTGAAAAAGGCGATATTGAAAATCCCGATGTTGTTTCATTTTTTGACTTGTCAAAGGAAAACTTCAATTATGTATTTGACCTAAATATTGTAGGTACTCTTATTCCTACACAAGTATTTATAGTTGATATGCTTGATAATCCTGGTGCTAATGTGCTTAATATCGCGTCAATGAGTTCGTACCACGCAATTACAAAAGTAAGCGCATATTGTGCCGCAAAAGCCGCTATTTCCAACTTTACAGAATGGCTTGCAGTACATTTTGCAAAAAGCGGTATCAGAGTCAACGCTCTTGCACCGGGCTGGTTTGAAACAGTACAGAATAAAACACTTTTGAGAAATCCGGACGGCTCACTTTCGGAACGTTCAAAGAAAGTTCTTGCTCATACTCCTATGGGACGTTTCGGTGTTCCGGAGGATTTGACAGGCACATTGCTATGGCTTACCGACAGCGCTCAATCAGGTTTTGTTACAGGTGCTACAATCCCTGTTGACGGCGGTTTCCAAGCATATTTCGGAGTTTAATAAAAAAGAAAAGCTTAAAACCTTTCGGTTTTAAGCTTTTTATTATTGGAGGAAGGGATGGGATTCGAACCCACGAACGGCGTAAGCCGTTACAGCATTTCCAATGCTGCGTCTTCAACCACTCGGCCACCCCTCCATACTTGCAGTATTCTATCATAAATTTCGATAATTGTCAATATTAAATAAAAGCAAGTAGTAAATATTTACCCAAGTGCCACATCAAGAATCATCATAAGTGTAAAACCTACTGCAAACATTACAGTACCGATATTTGAGTGATTGCCGTGTGACATTTCGGGAATTAATTCTTCTATTACAACGTACATCATCGCCCCTGCAGCAAAGCTGAGGAAATATGGCAATACGGGTATTATAAAACCGGACGCAACAACTGTAAGTACCGCTCCAATCGGTTCAACAACACCCGAAAGCACGCCGTATAAAAATGCTTTTCCTTTACTCATTCCCTCGGCTTTAAGTGGCATTGATATAATTGCCCCCTCCGGGAAATTCTGAATTGCAATACCGATTGCCAAAGCCAAAGCGCCCATAGCCGATATTTGCATATTTCCTGCAAGATAACCTGCATATATAACGCCCACAGCCATTCCCTCTGGAACATTGTGAAGTGTAACAGCAAATACAAGCATTGTTGTCTTTTTCAATTTACTTTTCGGGCCTTCAGCTTTATCGGTATCCATATGCAAATGCGGTATTATATGGTCCATTGCCAGCAAAAACAATATACCTATCCAAAATCCCACAACCGCCGGTACAAATGCAAACTTCCCCATTTCCGCCGCATAATCCATTGACGGTATAAGCAAGCTCCACACAGACGCGGAGACCATAATCCCTGCCGCAAATCCTGTTAAGGCACGCTGTACCATCTTATTCATCATTTTCTTCATAAACAGTACGCAAGACGCACCAAGTGTCGTACCCAAAAACGGTATCAATATTCCTCTTATAACTTCTCCCATATATTCCTCCATAATAAAATTACATAGGTTAGTTTTAACTAACCTTATTATCAGTTTATCATAATTCACCCTATCTGTCAATACAAAAAGAACAGTTCATAACGAACTGTTCTCTCTGCAAATAAGGGGGTTATTTACCGACTGACTATCGGTTTTAATGTATTTTGTGAGGTCATTAAATATTATCGCCCTTATTTTCTAATTTATACACATTTTATCAATCCAAATGGAATACAAGGTGTAAATCTTCTGAAACAGGACTGTTATCAGGATTTGTTTCCATAATGTCAGCCATAAAGTCCCACCATTTTCTATTGATGGCGGTATCGGCACCCTTTGCCCAAAGTTCTTCATCTTCGATTTCGATATAACCGTAAAGAACCATTGTTTCTTTGTCAAGGAATATTGAATAATTCTTACCGCCGTGTTCGTGAATCATATCCTTCATTTCCGGCCATAACTCATTATGTCTTTTTTCGTACTCCTCAGCCATGCCGTCGTAAAGTTTCATTTTAAAACCCTTGTGTATCATTTCTTTTTCCTCCTTAAATTAACTTAATTTTTTATGTGCCTCGATTGCTATTGAACATTCAAGACGCTTTTTTTCAAATTCACAAGCAAGCTCATAAGGCTTGTTTATGTCACCGTTAAAGTTATACGCATTCGCACTGCAACCACCGCTGCAATAGAATTTCGCAAAACAATTCTTACATTTTTCTTTAGTATACACATTTGAGCGTTCAAACATCTTCTCGATATTTTCATCAATTTTATTTTCATTGACATTACCCATAAGAAAATCCTTGTTACCAACAAATTGGTGACACGGATAAATGTCTCCGTTCGGTGCAACCGCAAGATATTCGTGTCCTGCACCACAACCTGAAAGACGCTTTATCGCACACGGACCTTGGTCAAGGTCAACCATAAAGTGGAAGAAGTTAAAACCTCTGCCCTCGTCATATCTCTTTACATATTCTTCAGTAAGCTTATCATATTCGGCACAGACCTTTTC
The DNA here is from genome assembly GCF_046972485.1 of Hominilimicola sp. Classification (NCBI taxonomy): domain Bacteria; kingdom Bacillati; phylum Bacillota; class Clostridia; order Eubacteriales; family Oscillospiraceae; genus Hominilimicola; species Hominilimicola sp. The sequence goes on along the minus strand of NZ_JBKVWU010000144.1, from coordinate 2,619 downwards.
GATATGCTCACTTGTAAGTGCGTAGTCCTCTGTTTCAGGTGCAACAACCGGTTCAACGCTTGTCTGCTTAAAGCCTAAATCAGCAAGGTGAATTACGTCCTTTGCAAAATCCACGTTATACGCCGTAAACGTACCTCGAACGTAGTAATTATTTTGATTTCTGCTTTCAGCCAAGTCTTGGAACTTAGGAACAATTGTATCGTAAGAACCGCTGCCGTCTACACGATAACGCATTCTGTCGTTAGTTTCCTTTGTACCGTCAATACTCAAAACAACGTTTGACATATTTTCATTAATATATTGTTTAATATCGTCATTTAACAATACACCGTTTGTTGTTACAGTAAATCTGAAATTCTTACCGTGCTTTTTCGCCTCTTCTTTTGCATATTCTGTAATTTCCTTAACAACGCCGAAATTCATAAGCGGTTCACCGCCGAAGTAGTCGATTTCTATATTTTTTCTGTTACCGCTGTTATTGATAACAAAATCAATAGCTTTCTTACCTACTTCCGCACTCATAAGACTTCTGCCACCGTGAAATTCACCTGTATCGGCAAAACAATACTTACATCTCAAATTACAGTCATGTGCAACGTGAATACAAAGAGCCTTTACAACAGATTGCTTATTCCAATTCTTCGCAATTTCGTCATAGCAATCATCTGTAAACAACTGACCTGCATTTACAAGTGCACATATTTCAGCATAGCTTTCCTCCAATTCTTCTTCACTATACTTATCTTTTAAACCTTCTTTAATATAATCGGGACATTTTGCCTCTGCCATAAACGGCTCAAGAGTATAATCAAGCATATCGTACATTACATCATCAACAACGTGTACCGCACCTGAATATACATCCATTACAATATTAAGTCCCAACTGTTTATACTTATGTATCACTTCAAAAACTCCCTATATAAAATCAGAAAATCATCGACCTTAAAAAGCCGATGATTCATCTTTAATGTTCATTTATTCGGCAAAACAATTAGTTTGCTTGTTCACATTTTTGATTTGCAACTGTGCAAGATGTCTTACAAGCTGATTGACATGATGTTTGACATTCTCCGCAACCACCGTGCTTTGCTGAATCCTTTAAATTAGCCTTGTTTAAAGTCTGTACGTGTTTCATATTAAAAACCTCCTTATATTAATTCACTATGAATATATTATAACATACTTTCAAGTGATTGAAAAGGCTTTTTTACAAATATTTTGTATTTTTTCTCACAAAACTTATTTTTCGGCTATTTTCCTATGATGCACCCCAATATTCCCGATGCAAATGTACCGCCTATTACAGCAAGAAAATGCGTGTTAAACATTATTCCATTGTTTACAATCAACGATATTCCGATAAGTACGATCAAATACAGCGCACATACAAGCATTGCGTGAACAAATGCTCTGCTGTTTGCCGCTTTTGATACCGCAATCGTTCCGAGTATCACGCCGATAATAACCGAGGCATACGCTCCGGTTGTGATAATAGTTTCGTCTATGCCTGTAAAATACGAAAGCAGTGCCAATATCAGAATTATAACAAAAGTAACAAGAATTGCAAATATCGTCCCTTTTATCACACCCTTAAAATTAATACCCATAAAAAAACCTCCCTATATATTTACTATAAATATATTAGAGAGGTTTAAATTTTATAACCAATTAGTTTTTAGCTGTTTCAACAGTTCTGATAGCGTCTCTTTCCATCTTTACAACAGACTTTTGATCCGGTGTACCGATGTTACCTGTTTCAATAAAAACATATTCGTCTTTAATTTTAGCAACCTTACCGCAGATACCGCCGATTGTTACAACCTTATCGCCGACTTTCATTGCGTTAATCATTGCCTTTGTTTCTTTTTCTTTCTTTCTTTGCGGTCTTATCATCATAAAGTATAACAATACGATAATAAGAACAAGCGGAAGAATACTTACTATTGTACTCATTACAGGATTAACCTGTTGTGTAGCATTAGGGTCTGCCGCTGTTTGAGTACCTGTCGCCTGTTGTGTATTTGCTGTTTCGCCGTCTGCGAAAACGACTGTTTCTAAAATGTTTGCCATAATAGTTCTCCTTTGATAATTTTTTCTACCTATCTATTATACTATCTATATATGAACTTTGCAATAGATTTAACAAAATATTAACAAATAAAATCTCTCTTACATCAATCGTTTGACGTTTTCAGCCATTTCAACAAGTTTTTGACCTTTTGCGACAAGAAGAGCATGTTCTTTTATGTACTCATTCTGCAACGGGTATATCGACATTCTTTCCGTAAACTCTCTTATTACATTAATGCCTCTCATATTCTCATTATCGTTTCTTATGAGAATACAATATGTTTTATTCAGCTTAAAAAGGCTTGCTTTTGAAAGAATACTTTTATCCATTTCGCTTATAGCGCCGCACATATCATTAAAAGTTTCAAAATAAAATACACATTCCGTACCCAGTTCTTTCTTTTTAGGCTTGACCGAAACAACTTTTTTAAACTGCTCCTCGGTAATTTTTTTTATACCCTTGTTTAAACGTTTAACCAAAATACTTATACCGTCCTGTGACGGAGTAGCCTCAACGACCACTTGGCCGTTATACGGATTAAAACC
>NZ_JBKVWU010000143.1:0-5330 GCF_046972485.1 Hominilimicola sp. | reverse complement strand
ATATAGTTATCATAAGAATCTTTTTCAAGCATAAACTCAAAATCAGCATCCACCGTAACATCATTTTCGGGCATAGTAAATATATACTTGCCGTCTGAATTTGCTTTAATCTCATTATCATTTACAGTTATTTTGGTAAGTTTCAAATAAGACGGAATTTTATCCGTTTTAATCTCTACACTTGTATCTGCCATTGCGTTCGCTGCAACCGTGATATAATTTGGTTGATTATTTGTGATTGTAGACGGGAAAACCTGTTCTTCCTCAGTTAATACCGGGATACCGTTCTCTGACTTCCAATAAAGTAGCTGTGTATCATTAGGCTTATTTGCTCTTGCATACAAATTAAGGCTCATAAGAACATCTTCCGATACTATTTCTTCGCTTGTTTTGGCAAAATCTCTTACTGTATAATGTTCTGAATTGTTAGTCAGATGTCCGAAATCACCAATCTCGCTGTTTATTGTTCCGGTGTAATAACAATTTCCAAAATCATCATTTTTTCCGTTTTTTTCGCCAAAAAGACCGCCGATATGATTACCGTCATATTTTATTGTTACCAAGCCGGGCCTTTAGGTCTTTTGGAAAAATGTACCCTTTGGGATAAAATACCGCTTGCTTTCTGTGTTATTGAATTGGTTTTTGATGAAAAAGGTCACGGTGTTGATTTTGTATTCAGATATTGCAACGAAATGATGGCAGATGTAGAAGGCATACCCATCAGTGAGATGATTAACCGCTCATTTTATGAAGTTTTTGAAAACGGTGATAAAAAGTGGTTGGTTACATATGCCGATGTTGCCCTCAACGGCAACAAGCATACTCTGACCGATTACAGTCCTGAAATTGACAAACATCTTACCATTTATTGCTATCAGCCTATCCCCGGATATTGTGCCTGTATTTTAATTCCCAAATAATTATTCTTATGCACAGATATGTTTTTTGTACTTATTTTTGCTTAATCAAAAACAGACAGAAATTCATTTTGAATTTCTGTCTGTTAAAAGCTATTTTAATTCTTTTAAAATTTCAATTAAAAATTTCCATGTGCGTTTGGTAGAAGCTATATCAAGTTTCTCGTTCGGAGTATGAATTTCTAAAATATTAGGTCCTATTGATACTGCATCGAGATTATTAATTTTATCGGCAATAATACCGCACTCCAACCCTGCGTGGATAGTTTCGATTTTAGGCGTTCTGTCATATAAACGTTCAAATACAGCAGTCATAGTTTCTCTTAATTTTGAATTTTCAGCATATTCCCATGCAGGATAGCTTGCGGAATGTTCAAATGAACCGCCAAGTGATAACACTAATTCATCTAAAATGTCCGATTGTTGTTCTTTTTCATTCTTCAAATTGGACCTAATCATAAAACTTGCTTGAAATGTATTATCCGCTAACGAAACAACGCCTAAGTTCAGTGATGTAAGCACTTCATTTTTATTGTTAAACTTTAATGCGGTAGATTTTGTATTTGTAAGAAATGTTATTATTTTATCGGTACTTTGTTTTGAAAGTTTTTTGCTGATTTCAGTTTCTGAAAAAGTTATTTTCAAGTCTTTTTCTGTATTGATTAATTCTGATTTTATGTTTTTGACTATGTCTTTTAATTTCGATGTATCCTCTATACAGATTACGGCATATGCTTGCTTAGGTATGACGTTTTCTCTAACTCCCCCATTTATATCGCAAACAGAAAATTTACAATCTTGTGATAACTCATAAAGTATTTTCCCTAATAATTTGATTGCATTTTCACGTTGCTTGCCAATATCAATACCACTGTGTCCTCCGTTTAAACCGCTTATTTCTATACGCAAAGTGTTATTGTCACTGTTTTCAAATTCTATCGGAATATTGGCAGTATAAATCATTGCACCGGCACAACCGGCGGTAAAAATGCCTTCATCTTCACTGTCAATATTAATTAAACGCTTACCTTTCAGATATGACGTCTCAAGCTCAGCCGCACCTAAAAGACCTATTTCCTCATCTCTTGTTATAACTGCCTCAATAGGCGGATGAGGTATATCGTCTGAAGCAAGAATTGCAAGTATATAAGCAACCGCAATTCCGTCGTCACCGCCAAGCGTTGTACCGTCAGCCCATAAATATTCACCGTCGGTACACAATGTCAAGCCCTCTTTAGACATATCAATAGTGCAATCCGGTACTTTGTCACACACCATATCCATATGACCTTGTAAAATAATAGGCTCACTGTTTTCAAACCCTTTTGTACCGTCTTTAAAAATTATAATATTTCTGCCGGAATCGTAAATTGCTTTAAGATTATGTTCCTTTGCAAAATTCATTAAATATTTTGATATTTCTTCTATATTTCCAGAACCATGCGGAATATTCGATACTTCCTTGAAATATTGAAATACTATCTTAGGTTCTAATTCATTATAATCCATCTTTTTCACCTCAACTATATTATATCACATTTATTTTATAAACAAAACAAATCAGAGTATATTTCAACTCTGATTATAATTATTTCTTCAAAAACTCGATAACACGTTTCTTTATATCATCCAATGAATTATCCAAACCGTGTCCTTCACCTTCAATTAATACAAGTTCGGTATTATGCGGCATACATTCTTTATATCTGCGAGAACCGATAACTCCAACTGCGTCATCGGCAGTACCATGTATGATCAGTGTTTTACCACAGAACATTGATGTAGTTTCATAAATCGGCAATGTTCTTGCAACTCTAAAATACATACCGCCGACTTCATAATGATTACCTTCATTATCTTTTACAGGGAATTTATCCGGTACGTTTATCATATCATACGGAGTACCGAAACACGAGCCGATTAAAGAATCGTCTTTAATTGTTGCGGCAGGAGCAAGCATTATAAGTTTACTGATACATTCACGATAATATCCCGCCATCATACCGCCAACCAAAGCACCTTGAGAATGACCGAGTATATTTATTTCGGTAACAAAATCAAGTCCTCTGACATAATCAATTATTTTAGCGGCATCAAGTATTTCGCTTAATACATTCATATCACAAAATTCACCGTCACTGTCGCCGTGACCGTCAAAATCAAACCGTATTGTTGCGATACCGTTATTCAGACATTCGTGTGCAATCTGATAAAACATCGATTTATCATCTTTGCCTATATTCGCCATAAATCCGTGAAATATAATAAGTATCGGACATTTTTCAACGTCCGGCTTTAAAAGTTCGCCTCTCAAAGTTAATCCGTCACGCTTTAATGTTACATTCATAAACTAAACCACCTTAAAATAAAATATAATACAATTATATCATTTTATTTGCTTTTGTAAAGCGTTTTTTGTCAATAGTTTCTTATATGTTAAGTCTATCAAAAATGCTCCCAACGGTGCGGTGATTATTATTGACAAAACCGCAACGGTTAAAACTGTTTCACCGCAATTTAATCCCATAGAAAGTGGTATTCCGCCTATTGCGGCTTGAACAGTCGCCTTTGGCAGATAAGCTATCATACAGAACAGTCTTTCTTTTAAGTTGAGATTTGTTTTCAACATACAAATAAATACGCCGAACATACGGAATAGCAAAACTAAGAATATCAATATAATTGCGGCTACTCCCGCTTTAAGTGCGTAATCAATATTAACGCTTGCACCGACAAGCACGAATAATAATATTTCCGCAACAACCCATAGTTTGTTGTATCGCTGAGAAAGACGTTGAGTCGCCTCTTTTCTGACTTTTTGCAAAGAAATACCTATGCACATAACGGCAATAAGCGATGAAAACGGCACAATTCCACCGTAAGTATCTTCAAATGCAACAAGCAAAAACGACACGCACATTAAAATGATTATTTTTACCGTATCTCTGATATGTGCTTTAGCAAAAAATTTGCCTAACACTATTCCGACAAAAATACCGACAGTTATACCCAATACAATGGATATTGGGATTTTTACAAAACAGACAGCAGACATATCTCCTGTTTGCGACAGACCGAGAAATGCAGCGAAAAGAACTATAACAAACACGTCATCAACCGACGCTCCGGCAAGTATAAGTTGCGGAATGCTTTTATCTTTACCGTAGCCGTTCTCTATTAAATTCAGCATTTTAGGCACAATAACCGCAGGTGAAACCGCACCTACCACTGTACCCATAACTGCCGCGTCAACTACGGATATTCCTAACAATTTAGGTGCAAGAAGTATCATACCTATTATTTCAAAACAAGCCGGAACAAAGCACATCATTATAGCAGGTCTGCCGACTTTTTTCAATTCCGACACATTGAGCGACAATCCGGCTCTTGCAAGAATTATAATTAATGCAATTTTGCGTAATTGTGCGGATATTTCAAGAATTGATGTATCAATTAAATTCAGTGCATACGGTCCTATTATAATTCCAACAGCCAACATTCCTATAAGTGACGGCAATCGCAGTTTTTTGCATATTCCGCCAAGTAACAGACCGAACAATAAAATGATTGCTAAACTAAAAAACATAAATATTCCTCCATAAAATACAGAAAAAGCTGATGTTTCTGCATTAAAAAATAGTGCAGAAGTCATCAGCTTAAATAAGCGGTTTTAGTATTATACTAAGGGAGAACCTCATTCCCTTTATTTAATTCTTGAATATTATATCAGATTTATTTGTGAAAATCAAGTCCTAACTTAAATATTTACTATAATTGTTCCAATATCAACTAATTTACCGTCTTTAAGCGGAATAATATCAACATTATATTTATGGCAAAACACCTTAATTTGTTCACTGTCGGGGTGAGAATTAATGTCACCGTTTACAGCAAGCGTGCTATTATCTATAAGTCCCGTTGCTCCACCAATAAAGCCGTAATCAAGTTTTCGCAATTCAATATGACCTGATGATATTTTTAGGACATCTATTCCCTTTTGTGCCACTGTCTTGGCTATTCCGTTATCAGACGTTATAATTGCATTATTGTCTACAATACAAATATTGCATTTACTGTACCCCTGCTTGACGTTAATAATTTCTTTATTGTGACTATCAAGAATCGTTTTATCAGTATATGCTTTATTACAAATAACATAATCTTTTAAAGCCGTAGCATTGTACCACACGTCATACGGATATTTTGAGTCTATATTGTTTTGTCCTTTAATTAAAGTACACTTTTTAGGCATATATTTTTTGTAATGTTCATATGTTTCGGGAGCAGATATAAAACAATTATTTCCGATATAGTGAATTTGAATATCTGCGTGGGTTGCAACGGAGTCATACAGATTATCAATCTTTAAAGTCGGAATTACTTTGATATTTAATTTTTCAAGAGTATATACAG
>NZ_JBKVWU010000142.1:0-5343 GCF_046972485.1 Hominilimicola sp. | reverse complement strand
GTATCTTCTGCGACAAATTTGCCTTTATTTATAATAATTACTCTTTCACAGACTGCACTTATTTCGCTTAATATATGCGAACTTAAAATTACAGTCTTTTCTTTTCCGAGTTCCTTAATAACATTTCTTATTTCGATAATCTGCTTAGGATCAAGACCAACTGTCGGTTCGTCAAGTATAAGAATTTCTGGATCACCGATTAAAGCACCTGCAAGTCCCACTCTTTGTCGATAGCCTTTTGACAAATTGGCAATTTTTCTGTTTTTAACATTATCAATCTTCACCATATCAATAACTTGCTGTATATGACTCTTTTCGTCCTCGGTCTTGATTTTCTTCAATTCATATACAAATTCAAGATAATCCCACACTACCATATCAAGATAAAGCGGTGGTATTTCAGGCAAGTATCCTATTTTCTTTTTCACTTCAATAGGATTTTCTAAAATATCATAGCCGTCAATATTAACAGAGCCGTCTGTATATGAAATATATCCGGTGATAATATTCATAGTTGTTGATTTTCCCGCACCGTTAGGACCTAAAAATCCAAGAACTTCACCCTTTTTTACATTAAAACTAATATTGTCGAGTGCATATTTATCACCGTATTTTTTTGTTAAGTTTGAAATAGTAATCACTTAAAACTCTCCGTTTCACAGATTAATTTTCAGACTGCCGAGAAATTAGTTTGGATTTTGAAAAAACGAACTCGTCAGCGTACATTTGTACGGCAGAGTTTATTTTTTCAAAAAGTGCATAGGCAAGCCTATCAATATAGGCTTGCCTGCTATTTTTTTGATAAATTAAATCATACAAATTTGAATAATACTTCTGCACGTTCCGGACAATTTATCGACAGTCTTAGAAGCTGAAAATTCGGCTCCTATTTTAAGGTTATTATACAATAACGTTATTAAATTATTATGAACACATTATTAATTTTCTTTCTTTTCAGGTATTATGCTTATCGAAAGTTCCTGTAATTGTTCTTCGTCAACAACATTAGGAGCTCCCGACATAAGTTCTGACGCATTTTGTACCTTAGGGAATGCAGTTACATCTCTTAGACTGTCGTTACCAGTCATAATCATTGCAAGTCTGTCAAGACCGATACCCATACCGCCGTGAGGTGCGGCACCGTATTTATATGCCTCTACAAGGAAACCGAATTTAGCCTCGATTTCTTCATCAGAAAGCCCAAGTGCCTGGAACATTTTTTGTTGAAGTTCATAATCTGTAATTCTAATTGAACCGCTTGAAAGCTCTGTACCGTTAAGGACAAGGTCATATGCCTTAGCCGTAACTTTACCCGGATCAGTATCAAGATATTGAATACACTCGTCCATAGGCATTGTAAACGGATGGTGCATAGCAAGCCAAGAATCTGTATCTTCGTCATATTCAAAGAATGGGAATTCAGTAATCCAAAGGAAGTTAAATCCTTCAGGAATTATATCAAGTTGCTTTGCAACCTTTAATCTAAGTGCGCCGAGTACAGGAAGTGTTACTTTATTCTTATCTGCAACAATAAGTACAACGTCACCCTTTTGAGCGCCTACTTTATTTAATATTGCGTCAAGTTCACCTTCGCCCAAGAATTTTGCAAATGCACAAGTCGGTTCATCATCAACCCAACGAACAAACGCCAGACCTTTTGCGCCTATTCCCTTAACGTATTCTGTAAGCTTGTCGATTTCTTTTCTTGTAAGCGTCTTTGCCGCGTCTTTTGCAACGATTGCTCTTACCGAGCCGCCGTTTTCGATAGCCGAAGTGAACACGCCGAAACCGCAATTCTTAACAAGTTCTGAAATATCGCATATTTCCATACCGAAACGAGTATCAGGCTTATCTGAGCCGTAACGTTCCATAGCGTCTTTATAAGTAAGTCTTGGGAGCGGTAATTCTACGTCAACATCAAGAACTTCCTTAAACAATCTTTGTATAAAGCCTTCGTTCATTTCAAGAATATCCTCAACATCAACGAATGACATTTCAAGGTCAATTTGCGTAAATTCCGGCTGTCTGTCTGCTCTTAAGTCTTCATCTCTGAAGCATCTTGCAAGCTGAATATATCTGTCAAATCCTGCAATCATCAAAAGTTGCTTGTACATTTGAGGTGACTGCGGAAGTGCGTAAAACTTTCCGTGATGTACTCTTGACGGAACAAGGTAATCTCTTGCACCCTCAGGAGTTGACTTAATCATCATCGGTGTTTCGATTTCTATAAAGCCGTTTTCATAGTAATAATCTCTTGCAACTTTTGCAATCTTACTTCTCATAATCAAGTTATCCTGTAAAACCTTTCTTCTAAGGTCAAGATAACGATATTTCAATCTTAATTCTTCGTTTACGTTAGTATCGTCAACAATTTCAAAAGGAGGTGTCTGAGCCTTTGCCAACACTCTCAAATCTTTTACGTCAATTTCAATATTACCTGTTTTAATTGCTGTATTCTTGCTTTCTCTTTCACGAACAACACCTTTTGCCATAAGTACATATTCGCTGTGGCAATCAGACGCTTTTTCAAATATTTCTCTGTCTGTCGAATCATCAAAAGCAAGCTGAACTATACCTGTTCTGTCCCTTAAATCTATAAAAATAAGATTTCCCAAATCTCTTACTTTTTGTACATAACCGCCTACTACAACTTCATTGCCGATTCCTTCAACATCTCCGCAATAGTGAGTACGTTTTAAACCTTGCATTGTATCCATGTCTATTCCTCCATATAAATTTACATACTTATTATATTTTACCCTTATATCAGCTTTGTGTCAAGTCAAAATGCCGATTTTTGACTTATTTCTATACAATTACTTTATTTTTTTATGACAATACTTGATTAAATCCGTATTTAGTTTTATAATATGACAATGTGAACATTAAATTAGGAGGAATATAATGAGTAAACAAAACAAAGAAAACACTCAATCGTTTATGAATAATGTTACTATAATTCTTATTTCACAAGTGCTTGTAAAAGTTCTTGGTATGGTTTACAGAATTGTAATAACAAACATTGACGGTTTCGGTGACGAGGGACTGGGATTTTATAATGTAGGATTTCAGATTTATACCCTACTGCTTGCAATTTCATCTGTCGGAATACCTAATGCAATTTCAAAAATGGTTTCCGAACGTGTAGCACTTGACGATTACAAAGGTGCACATAAGATTTTCAAAACGGCTTTATTGCTGTTCTCAATAATAGGTCTTGTAACGACTGCGGTTCTGTTCTTTGGTGCGGATATTTTTGCACAGCATATAATTAAAATTGACGGCTCTCAATATGTAATGCGTGCGCTTGCACCGTCACTGTTCTTCGTTTGTGTATCTTCCGTAATCAGAGGATATTTCACAGGTATGAAGAATATGAAAGCAACAAGTAATTCACAGGTACTTGAACAGATTTTAAAATGTACACTTACTATCGTGTTTGTATACCTTTCAATCGGTCTTGCACCTGCAATTATGGCATCTTGGGCTAACTTTGCAACATCTGTTGCAACTGCGCTTAGTATGCTTTACTTAGTATACTTCTATTGTAAACGTAAAAGCGGTATCAAGGAGCATATTGAAGAATCAAAAGGCGAAACAATTAAGATTTCAGGCAGACATCTTATGATGAGTATTCTTATGATAAGTATTCCGATTTCGCTTGGCTCTATCATTACAGCTATAAACAGAGTTATCGACACAGCAACAATAAGTCGTGGTATTGAAGTTGCATTTGCATCATTAATTCCGGCACATGGCAACGTCGGCGATATTATAAATCCGACCGCCGAGCAACTTAATCAGGAAATTGCAAGATTATCGGGACTTCTATCAAAGAGTGATACACTTTACAATATGCCTTTGGCGGTAAACTTCGCTTTTGCAACAGTTCTTGTTCCGTCAATCGCAGGTGCGTTGGCGGTAAAAGATTATAAAGAGGCCTCTTCAAAGATAAACTATTCATTGCTTATTTCAATATTAATTATCTTGCCTTGCGCAATAGGTTTGATAACTCTTGCTGAGCCGATTTATAAAATATTGTATTTCAGCACTTCGAGCGGTTTTGAGCTTTTACAGCTTGTTTCGGTATCGCTTATATTTGCGGCACTTGCACAAACTATGACAGGTTCGCTTCAAGGGCTTGGAAAAGTTTATGTTCCTGCAATCAGCTTGTTGTTTGGATGTATAGCGAAAATTGTATTAAATATTGTACTTATAAGAATACCGTCAATCAATATTTACGGTGCGGCAATAAGCTCTATTGCTTGTCAGTTCATATCATGTGCAATATGCTTTGTTGTTCTTGCAAAGAACTGCAAACTTAACATCAAGCCAATGAAATATATCTTAAAACCGATTATAGCAGGTGTTGTTATGGGCGTTGTTGCAGTCGGTGTTTATAAGCTTTCAATGCTTGTATGCCCATCTGGATTTATAGGTAATTTGATTTCCACTGTAATTGCAATAGCGATTGCGGCGGTTGTATATTTCTTTACGGTGTTTATGCTAAAAATTCTTTCAGAAGACGAAATCAAACAGCTTCCTATGGGTACAAAAATTTACAATGGTCTTGTTAAATTAAAATTCTATAAAGCACAGTAAATTCAAAAAATCTTTGCCATACGGTAAAGACTTTTTTGATAGTTACTTAAAAGTACCTACTTGTTATAATAACAAAAACACGTTATAATCATTTCAGAGGTGGTAATATGACACAGAATGAAAGACTTGATTTTCTTATTAATCATCTGATAAGTGAGGACAACAGATATAGCAATATAGTTATCCCAAAAGATTCCGAAGAAAAATTTAATTTATTCCGTTCTCTTGTAAACGTCAGAGAACCGAAACAAATTAGTAACGAATTTATAAAGCTACAAGATGATTATTTGCAAGAACGATTGACGGAAATTAACATAACCGACGCATATGATTTACAAGCAATATCGAACAAATTATACCTTTGGCAAGGCGATATAACAACATTAAAATGCGGTGCAATAGTAAATGCCGCAAACAGTGCAATGCTCGGTTGCTTTGTGCCTTGCCACAAGTGTATTGATAATGCAATTCATACGTTTTCGGGTGTTCAGCTTAGATTGGAATGTAATCGCATTATGAAGCTACAAGGTCACAAGGAACAGACTGGTGCTGCGAAGATAACAAAATCATACAACTTGCCTTGTGATTACATTCTTCATACGGTCGGTCCTATTGTATACGGACATCTTACCGATGAACTCCGCAAACTTTTAGCAAGTTGTTACCGTTCTTGTCTTGAGTTGGCTGAAGCTAACGGTGTAAAATCAATAGCTTTTTGTTGTATATCAACAGGTGAATTTC
>NZ_JBKVWU010000141.1:0-5343 GCF_046972485.1 Hominilimicola sp. | reverse complement strand
TTCAGACTTTTTATCTGTAACCTTGCCTTTTTTCTCAAGTGCGTCAACAGTATACTGTCTTACGCTTTCAACTTTAAGTACATATTCAAACTGTTTATTTGATTTAACCGCACCCGTAACACTGCTGCCGTATCTTGCCACAATCCCCACTATTACGGCAACGACAAGCACAACAACAAGAATATCAATAATGCTTACTTTTCCGCCGATTTTTCCGTTCTTATCCACGATACATACCTCCTTTAGTCATCTATTCCTATAACATAGCCTGTTGACGCATAGCCTTTACCTCTTACAGGTATTTCCGCGCCGACTTTAACTGCCGTACCTCCTGCCTTTATAGCAAGATCAGAAACATCCGTATCAGCCTCAATCGTCACATACACGTCATATTTACCTTCTATAACTTCGTTTGAGTAAGTACCGTCAATACTGTTGTAAACCATAGTTACAGCCGGTTTTGATTCAACATTTTTCACAACTCCGCCGTCTTTTTCCGTAAGGCTGATTGTTACGTCATCACCTATCGTGATTGCATTTGCAAAGTCCTCGTCTTTGTTTTGAACCATAACTGTAAAATCAACCTTTTCTTTTTCACTTCCGTTTGTAAACGACGGAAGAATTTTAATTGCACCAACAACGATAACCGCAAGTATAACCAAGATTATTATTGCGTCTATCGCAGTGAATTTTGCTTTCTTCTCTGACATTTATTTATCCTCCTTATTTCATCAAATCAAGATATACTTGTTCTGTTTGTTTCGTCATCGCCTGTGCCGTAAAAGTCTTTCGGAATATCTTTTTAGCACCTTGCGACATATAATCGTAAAGTTTTTGGTCTGTAAGCAATACTTCAAGATTATCAGCCAAAGCCTTTGAATTTTGTTTCGGAACGATATATCCGTTTTGTCCGTTCTTTATAACCCCCGGATTACCTCCGAAATCCGAAACGACTGCCGGTATTCCAAGACTCATACCTTCAAGTAAAGCAAGCGATGTAGCCTCTGTACCGAATGATGCATTTGCCTGAACATCGGTTATACTCATAAGTTTATCTACATCAGATATAAAACCGGTAAATATAATCTGTTCCTGTCTGTTCATATTTTTAACTTTTTCTTTTAAGTGATTTTCATATGAACCTGTACCGGCAATATAAAATCTTGCTTTTATTCCTTTTTGCAAAAGTCTGTCCGCCGCCTCGATAAAATAATCGTGACCTTTTATATCCTCAAGACGTGCAACGATTGACACCGCTTTATATCCGTCGGGAAGATTGAAGCGTTCTTTTATAATTCGTTTTTCGTCTGTCGAAACAGGTGTAAGTCCGTCAACGCCGTTTAAAATGACTTTTATCTTGCTTTCCTTAACACCCGTATCAGTAAGGTTGTCCTTTGCCGCCTCTGCAACGGCAATAATACTGTCCGCATAATGATTGTTAATCATTCCGTTTATAACCTTGCCGATACCTCTTGATATTTTCTTTGACGGTTCAAATACGCTGTGACGCGTATAAACAACCTTTGCACCCGCTTGTTTTGCCGCAATTCTTGCTGACATACTTGCATGAGTATGAACAATATCCGGTTTTTCACGTTTAAATATCATTCTAAGTTTCTTTACCGCCGCAAAATCAAGCGACTTATCCGCAATTCCGTCAACCTCGATTACAGGTATATTCATCTTGTCAATATGCGGTTTTAAAAGGCTGTTTTTCGGAAGAACTACTTTTACGTCAAATGTGTTGTAATCAAAATTTTCAAGCAGTGTAAGAAGACATTTTCCAGCACCGCCTATATTTGTATCCGAGGACACTTCTATTACTTTTATTTTTTTCATAGATTACTCCTTTCACAGAAATTCCAAACTAATTTAAAAATTGTTCACAGTACCGCTTTGCAGCTCACGGTGCCGTACATGGGTACTGCCCCGAGCAAAAAGTGGTGCTGCGGGCAATTTTAGTCAGTCGTTTTTAAGTGTTTCAACGCTAAACCCAAACCTAACACCATAAAGAATACTGCCATTACTCTGTAGTTGTAGAATGTATAGTCAAACATACTCTGTGCCAAAAATCCTATTACACCGCTGCCCAAAGCCAATGCAAGCATTGAGTCCATGCTCTTTTTATCATCCATTCTGTATACATCAGACATTTTCTTTACAAATACAATTTGCATTACCAAGAATACTCCCAGTCCGCTTATGCCTGCCTCAACAAGAAGTTGTAAGAACAAGTTGTGTGAATGAGGTGCTATGATAGCGTTGTATGAGAAGAAAGGATATACCTGTGAAAATGCCGCCTCGCCCATACCTATACCGCCGAGCCAATAATGTTTCATCATTCCGAGCGTACCCATCCAAATATATACACGATACGATGTTGACGAGTCCTCCATATTGCCGACACTCATTATACGGTCAACAATAGTCTGCGGTATGATAAACGGCAATATACACAACACAATCGGTATAAAGCCCCACCATTTTCCTTCATAGAATGTTACGAATATAACTACGCTCAGCATAAAGCCGATCCAACAGCCTCTTGACTGTGTAAGTACCAGACACAACGCAAGCACAAGGAACATTAATCCGTACGCCCATTTTGAAAGTTCTTTCCACTTGTTTTTAAGCATATATACCGCCGCAACAGGAAGTACCAAAAGCAAGTATTCGCCCAGTACGTTCGGATTGCCAAGTGTTGAATATACACGCATTGTTGCGTCTTCAAACATTTCTTCATCAATCCACGCATTTGAAGTTGTCCAACCGAATGCGTACTGCATTACACCGTAAAGTGCAACCAGTGCACCCGATATAACAAATATCTTAAACAATCCGTAAAGTTGTTCCTTTGTCTTAACCGTATTCACTACAACAAAGTAGAATGTTAGGAATACAAGATACATCGCCCATACTTTAAGACTTCCCATTCTTGCGAATGATGCAAGTGACGATACAAGCAATACTCCCAAAAGAAGTAATATACACATACCCACGCCGTCAAACTTCCACTTGAAGTTTTCGTCCGAAAGCGATTTAATAACAAGTGACAAAGCCGTCCACAAACATATACCGGCAAGTATCATTGTCGGCATAAAAGGTGCTAAAAATACCGCCGCATATACACCCGTAATCGGTGCATACATAACAAGCACCATACCGAACAGAGCAAAAGGTATTGCCAAGCCGTAAAGCTTTGAAACGCTCATTACCGCTCCGACAATAATACCGCACAAAAGTGCAAGTACAAGTCTTAGCTTGCCGTTTGTATACTTTTCATCGTAAAATTCAAAATCAAGATTTTTAAATCCTGCCGCACTTTTGATTACACTTACGACCTTACTCGGATTTAAAAACGACATAAGATTGAAGTTAAACACACTCATAATCGCGCCGATAACACCGACAATCAAAGCGATTTTCGACAGGTGCATACCTACAATACTGTAACATACAACCGTTGCAAGAATCATTATACCGAAAAAGCGTGTATTCACCGCCATAAAATTCTGTATATATACTCTCGCCCAATGACATATAAAACTGTTTTTTATGTTGCTTTCCACAAATTTTCCGATTTTCTTTTTTATAAAAGTTAAAAACGTAAACGGACATCTGACAATTCTTACTGCAACACTGTTTGACTCGTTTTGACCTATATTTCTGATCCAAGTCATAACAGAACTGTTTTTCCAAGAACCTGATATTCCGTTATATATCTTCATAAGCAATTTGCAAAGTCCGCTTTTTCTGAACGCATTTGCAAAGCTGTGACAAAATGCCGCTATTGAAGACAGAATAAAACTATTCATCTTCTCACCCTTTCTTTTTTATAATACTTTTTATATCGTCCTCGCCCGTAACAAAAATCATAATACCGTATATTATAACTCCTGTCACACCGCATATACCGCAAGTGAGGATATTTCCTACAACACCGTCAAATCTTGCACCTACAAATCCGTAAACGAAGAATACGCCTACTCCCATAACAGCCGCCGATATAACGGCTTTTATCATATTCAAAATATCTCTGCCTTTTATCATATCGGGATACTTTCTGTGCATACAGAACCAGTTCAAAACCGCATTCACGATTGAACCGCCTGCCGCCGCAAGTGCAAGTCCGTTGGTTGCCATTACATTATACAGTACATACGCAAGCAAAATATTTATAACCATACTTATAACCGAGTTTCTCATAGGTGTTCTGCTATCCTGCAGCGAGAAAAATGCTTTTGATAAAATCTCATTAAGTCCGAGTCCAAGCATACCGACAGAATAGAATTTAAGTAATGTGCTTATTGCCTCAACGTCCTCTGCACCCATTTTGCCGTAACCGTAAATAACAGACGCAATCGGTTTTGAAAGAACTATAAATCCTGCCATAAGCGGTGCTATTACAAGCACAATCGCACGCATTGAGCTTACTGTAAGTTTTTTCGCCTCATTGTCGTTTCCGTCCGCAACCGCACGTGCAAGTTTTGGGAATATCAAGTTTGTAACCACAAAACTGAATACTCCGACAACGATTATATACAGTCTGTTCGACTGCTGAATATATGTTACCGCAGAATCGATGTTTGACGCAAATCTTTGATTGACTATCGAATAAAGCGGTTGTACCCAAGTGGATATAAGCATAGGTCCTGCAAGCAAAAGCATTTGCTTTATATACGGATCTTTAAACTTAAAATCAGGCCTGTACTTTACTCCGAATTTTTTTATCCAAGGTATCAGTATTATAAACTGCAAGCTCCACGCAATAACCATTGTTACCGACAAGCCGTAAATACCGAACTTCTTGCCGAATACCACATAATAAAGTATAATAGCCAAATTCGATACAAGGCTTATTATTGACGGAATATTGTACTCGCCGAATGACTGCAACAATCCAACAAATGAAAACGCCAGTCCCGTAAATATTACCATCGGGAACATTATCGCGGTAAGCTGTGCCGCAAGATTGTGCTTGTCGGCTGTATAATTCGGTGCTTGTATGTTCACAAGTACATCTCTGAAAATTATTCCGCCCACAACGATAAATAAGGTTATACAGACAATAAGCGTTACGAACTTATTGACAAATTTCATTGCCTCGTCTTTGCCTCTTTTCGACATTATATCGTTGAAAACAGGTATAAATGCCGCAGAGATAACTCCGCCGATTATGACATCAAACAACGTTGTAGGAATAGTTGACGCGGTTAAAAATGCGTCCGACTCCAAGCCGGAACCGAAATATGCTGTTAAAAGCGAATCTCTTACAAGTCCGAGTACCTTTGACAAAAGCGTTGCCATTGCCATAAAGCCTGCCGTCAGGAGCATTTTCTGTCC
>NZ_JBKVWU010000140.1:0-5353 GCF_046972485.1 Hominilimicola sp. | reverse complement strand
AGTATATATCTTGACAATCTTGTAGTAAGAGAATATGAAACCGATTCATCGGATACAGACGAAACTGCGTTCCCTAAGTTTAAAAGCGGAACATATACAAAAGACGGAAGTGCACTGAAATACAGATATTATCTTCCTGAAAATTATGACAGTTCAGTATCGTATCCGGTAGTAATGTTCTTGCACGGTGAAACAAGAAAGGGCAACGATAATGAACAGCAGTTGTATAACGCACAAGATTTATTTGATAAGGTTATAGAACAGGAAAGCACAAATCCTTGTATTCTTGTTGCACCGCAATGCAGTGCGGATAACAGTTGGACTGATTTGTCGGATATGATTGACGGAGTTGTAAATGATATTCAAAATCAGTATAGTGTAAACAGTGAGAAAATATATATTTCTGGTTATTCAGAGGGTACAGAGGGCTGTTATAAGGTTGTCTCTGATAATCCCGATAAGTATGCAGGAATAATTGCAATAGCAGGAAAAGGCGATACAACGTCGGCGCAGGCAATAGCAAAAAATAATACAGGCGTAATGATTTTTGCGGGTAGCGAGGACGATACGGAAATTAATGATTCTTCAAAGGCAATATATAAAGCACTTGTCGAAAACGGTGCGACGAATGTTGAATATAAAGAAATTTACGGTGAAGGTCATAATATTCTGAAGTCAGCTGCGAATACATCAGGCTTGCTTGATTGGTTGTTTGCAAAGAATTTAACAGACAATAAGACTAAAAATACAAAAACTGTTGACTTGGCTATATTTATGGGGCAGTCAAATATGGCAGGACGTGGTGAATACGCTGACGCGACAGAATGCCCGATAGGCGCAGGATATGAATTCAGAAGTGTATCAAATGCAGATATGTTATTCGGTGTATCAGAACCTTTTGGCAAGAGTGAAAACAACGATTCTATAAATGACAACGGAAGTAACGGTGTAGACAGAAGAAGTGGGGATATGGTTTCATCACTTATGAACAGCTATTATGCCCAAACAGGTGTTCCGATTGTAGGAGTCCAAGCATCAAGAGGCGGTACAAATATAGGATATTGGAATACTGCGGCACAAAAGAATGAAGCACAGTCGCGACTTACCGCCGCTAAAACCTATCTTGAAGATAACGGTTATACTGTAAATCATATCTTTATGGTTTGGTGTCAAGGCGAGGCAGACGCGGATAAAATTTATTCGGGAAGTCAGTCGGCAGCGTCATATAAGTCACAGACGCTTAATGTGTTTGAGTATATGAAAACAGTGGGCGTTACAGATATGTTCATAGTTCAAACAGGTCAATATAACGGTGACGATGATACAGACGGCAAACATGATGAGGCGTATGTTACAGTACACGATGCACAAGCAGAACTTGCAAGTGAGAATGATAATGTTTATACAGTAGGTTCATTCCTTGAATTTAAGGAAAATATGAAAGACAATTATCATTTTCACCAAATCGCATATAATACAGTTGGAATAGCGGCAGGTAAAGCAATAGCAGAGGTATACAATAACTAAAAGAGTATTCTTTTAGTTTTGTGTAAATACAAAATGGTATAGAAAATTTTATTTAAGCGGACGGAATTAAATTCCGTCCGCTTTTGCGTTATCAAAAAATCGGCAAGTCAATAGCGGATTCTATCAGCGAAGAATATTTCCAATTATCGTATTAGTACGAAATATCTTTGATGCTCAATTCTTTCATAAGTGCTTTTGTTCGTTCCTTTCGTGCAATTTCTTCCTGTGTTCTTTTTCTTCGTAGCATAATTAAAAACCTCCATTTAGTGTATTTCTATTCTACGCTATAATGAAGGTTTACATAATACTTGAAACGAGTTACATTTATACAAAAAAGCTTGACTACAACAAATGCACATCATTTTAAATTGATGTATATTTTATGTATTGATGTTTCTAAATTCTCTTGGTGACATTCCTGTATATTTTTTGAATGCTTTTTGAAAATTACTGCTCGATGTATATCCGCAATATAATCCAATATCAGCAACGGCATGGGTGGTTGTTATAAGCATTTCTTTAGCGTGGTACATCCTTACTTCAAGGAGTGTTTCCGATATATTTTTACCCGTATAACGTTTGAAATATCGTGAAAGATATTCTCTGGATAAGTGCATATCTGACGCAAGTAGTTCAAGTGTTATTTTTTTTCCGAAATTAGAATGAATATATTTTATAATTTTATCAATTTCGTGATTTTTGGATTCCAAAGGCGTTGCATCAGTATTTTGAAATTCGTATAGTCGTGTTATTGTAATCATCAAATTATTTAATGAACTTTGAATTATTTCATTACTTCCTAATGTAAAATGATTATATTCATGTGCAATAAGCCATGATAAATGTTTTATGTTATGTGCTGCATCATCGTGTATAACAGCATAAAATGGAGACATATTAATAAGTATGTTGTACAATTTACAGACATGCACACCTATAACTCTATTATACTGTTTAATCAGCCCATTAAAAAATTCTTGATTAATTTCAATAGAGCAGACTCGCATAGGAGAGCCTTTTTCGGACGATTGAGAAACAAGTGAAAACTTTGTTTTAGGCATGATAAGTACAAAATCGCCCTCACTCAATGACTGAGATTCATTAGAAGAATATAAAAATCCTTCGCCCTCGTATACATAAAATATTGATATTGAATTTCGTTGGCAATTTCTTTTATTATGAGGGATACATTCAAAAGATAAATATAGGTTATCTAAAGATATATATAGACTATCAGTTGATGTCATTTTTCACACCACCTCTCTAAAAAATTATACAATAAATATTTTTTTGTGTCAATTAAGAATTTTCTATATCAATATTTCATACTTAGTATGTCAATAAATGAGTCTTTTTGGTCAATGTTTGATATGTACAAAAACTTACCTAACAGCTATAATATTTTCTTGATAAATGGTAAAATATAAACCAATTAAAGGAAAAAGGAGCCTGAAAAATGAAAAAAATTACAAGTTTAATCATGTCGGCGGTCATAGCCGGGCAGCTATTTGTACCTTTTACTCCAAATGTTTTGGCGGAAGATGGGGAACTTACGCCATTGCCTGTGCCTACCGGTTTGACAGAATTAGAAACAGAAGAAGATATTTTATCTATTACATTTGATAATGATGGAGAATCATCATTATATAAAATAATGGATGAATATGGTGGTACAGTAAATAGTACATCACCGAATTATACATCGATAGAAGATGCATCTGATTTAAAATATGTGAAAAACGGTGAACAACAAACTGCTACAAATCCTGAAAACAGCGGTATAAGCGGTAAAGCCTTTTACAGTCATCTTACACCGCAAAAAGGCACAGAAATCGGTAACGGATACCGTGGTTCACGTTTGACATTGGATAATGAGAAAATTCAAAGAACTGATAAAATTAAAGTGAGCTATGATTTTTCTTTGTACAACATCATAAACAATGACGGTTCAGCAAATGTCGGTATGCCACAGGGAATAACTATGACAAGTGACGCTGTTGAAAGCGGAAGTGTTCCTTATGATTTTAATGATTTGAGTTATAGTGAAATCGATGCTGATATTGCTGATGCCTCAGATTTAAGCAAACACTTGCTTACATTTGTGACAGGCCGTACAAAACGTAACGACAATGGAATTCATAGATTTGATATGACAGACAAGCTTGCATATTATGAGCCAAGATCAGCATCTGATCCGTATAAAGAAATTGAAGGTATAACACTTGCAGAAAATGCATTTAACTATTTTCATGTAGATGCAGAAATTGATTTTCTAAACAGTCAAATCAAATTTACAATAACCAACACGCAAGATACAACACAAACAGCGACAATTACAACAACTATACCTAAATATGCTTCATGGAACGGATTTATCGTATCATCACAAAAATGGGATTTAAAAGATACAACAGATAAAAAGGGACAAGATACAGAACACTACATATATCTTGACAATATCAAGGCAGTAAAAACAGCGGAAGATAAAGACAAAATAGAAACAACCGCTCCGCCGATAAGAGAACTTCCGAACGATGCCGTTACAGTAATCTCAAACAATGATTCTAATTCAACATGGAAATATAAAACATCATATGATGAGTTGCAAGTGCCGAATGAAAAAGGTTATGTTGATTATAATGCCGAAACGGCTAATTCAAGTGGATTTGGTAACAAAATAGCAACAGGTTCAAGTGCACAGGGCATTACAAGCTATACAGAGTTTGATTTCTATTTGCCGAAAAAAGGTAGCTATATAACGCTTTATAATGCGGGAAAAGCAGGTTCTACGGAAGGATACGGTAACACAATAATAATCAGTGATGCAGGAATTTGTTCTTGGACAGCTCAAGAAAAATATACAAAAGTCTATGATGAAGAGCTTGAATGCGGTAAATGGTATTCTATGACTTTGATATATGACCATAAGGGCGGTTCGGAAAAAGCATTGTTATATGACGGTGAAACTAAACTTGCTGAACAATATATACAAGCAAGAAATTTAAAAAGTACATACTATAGAGCTATATGCTTTAATCGAGGTAAAATTACAAACGGTGATGACGCACCGTATTTTGAACCGGCACAAGCAACTACATATATTGCTAATCTAAGAATATATAACAGAGGTGTAAGACAGGAATTTTATCCATACGGAAGTCAAGCTGATTCAAACGGAAATGTTGTTGATAGTGAAAACCAAGTTATAAATAACAGTCGTATCGGTTCGTATGTTGGAACATTCATAAATAACCAAGTTGACGGAACAACCACAAACAGCTATAAGTTAGGCTCTGTGCCGATAACTGCCGGTGTACCTGACGGTTATAAGTTCAGTGGATGGAAATTAATTTATCAAGACGGCAGTGATGCAAGTGAAACGGATGTAACACAAACAGGTAGTTCTACACATTTAAAATATGCCGTGCAAGCAGTACAAATGAAAGGTACAATCAGCGGTAATGTGTGGAATGATATTAATGAAGATAAAGTAAAAGCAGATAATGAAGATGCTATCAGAGGTGTAAAAATTACAATTACAGATAAAAATGATCCTACTAAAATATATGAATATACAACTGACGGAGACGGAAATTATACAACAGCAGATTTACCAGTAGGAACATATATAGTTACAATCACGATATCTGATGTATATACAATTACAACAGATAATAACAATTCTGAAATTACAGTAGAGGATGAACAGAATAAAACAGTCGATTTTGGTTTGGTGAAAACAGTTGTACCGACAGCAACACCAACAGTGACACCGACAGCAACACCAACAGTGACACCGACAGCAACACCAACAGTGACACCGACA
>NZ_JBKVWU010000139.1:0-5369 GCF_046972485.1 Hominilimicola sp. | reverse complement strand
AGATTACATTCAGATATGACGACGCATTAAAAACCGCGGACAGAATTGTTACATTCAGAACTGTTGTAAAAACTATTGCAAAACGTAACGGACTTCACGCAACATTTATGCCGAAACCTATTGCGGGAGTAAGCGGTAGCGGAATGCACCTTACAATGTCGCTTGAAAAGGACGGTAAAAATGTTTTCTATAATGAAAATGATCCGTCAAAGCTTTCCGATACGGCACATAAATTTACGGCAGGATTATTAAAATATACACCGGATATGGCGTGCTTTACAAATCCAACGGTAAATTCATATAAGAGATTTATACCGGGATATGAGGCACCTTGCTATATTTCTTGGTCGGAAAGCAACAGAAGTTTGCTTGTAAGAGTACCGTCATCGAAAAAGCCCGGTGACGCAAGAATTGAACTTCGTTCACCCGATCCGACAGCTAATCCGTATCTTGCACTTGCGGCTTGCCTTAAAGCCGGTTTGAAAGGCATAAAAGATAATGAAACACTTCCGCCGAGTATTGATGTTAATATCTACAATCTTTCGGATAAAGAACGTGAGGCACTCGGAGTCAAGAGCTTGCCGATAAGTCTTAACGAGGCGATTAAAATTGCAAGAAAGTCCGAATTTATCAGCGAATTGCTTGGTGATAAATTTGCGTCAAGCTATTTTGAAGCTAAGGAAGAAGAATACGGAGAATATCGTCGTACCATAAATCAGTGGGAAATTGAAAAATATTTAATTGCTTATTAATTAAAAACAATTTCCTAAAAAGGAGGGACGGCGGTGGACAGAGTAGTATTGGCTTTTTCAAAAGACGAAACAGCCGACAAAATAAAAATGATGCTTGACGGCAGCGGCTATGATGTTTACACTGTCTGTCACTCAAAAGCAGAACTTTTAAGAACTGTATCCGATATGGACGAAGTGCTTATAATTATGGGATATAAACTTCCCGACGGAACTGTCGATGATGTTTATGACGATCTTATGGAAGGTCAGAAACTTATGAGCATAGTCAAAGCCGAAAGGCAGAGCAGTATATATAATCAAGATATTTTTGTTGTAACACTTCCTTTGAACAGACAGCTTTTAATAAATTCCGTAGAAACTTTTGTCGGAATTATCGAAAGAAGAAAGCACAGAGCAAAACGTACACCGGAAGAAGAAAAGATAATTCGTGATGCAAAAGCATATCTTATGGAAATACACAGAATGTCGGAGGAACAGGCACATCGATTTATACAAAAAAGAAGTATGGATACAGGTGCGAAGTTTATCGATACGGCAAGAATGATTTTAAATATTTAATGGAGATGAAGTAAATGCAGACATTTAAGTTTTCAAAAATGCATGGTGCAGGAAACGATTACATATATGTAAATTGTTTTGAGGAAAAAGTCGAGAATATAAACGAAACGGCTAAAGCCGTAAGTGACAGACATTTCGGTATCGGTTCGGACGGACTTGTTTTGATATGCCCGTCTGATGTGGCTGATTTCAGAATGGATATGTACAACAGTGACGGCTCACAAGCTGAAATGTGCGGAAACGCAACGCGTTGTGTCGGTAAGTATGTGTACGACAGAGGTCTTACAGACAAGACACAGATTACTCTTGAAACGTTGGCAGGTATAAAAATTCTTGACCTAAATGTTAAAGACGGAGAAGTGCAGACTGTTTGTGTAAATATGGGCAGTCCGGAACTTGTTCCGAAAAATATTCCGATTGACTCAAATCTTGACAGATTTATAAGTGAAGATGTTGAAGTTGACGGAAAGGTTTATAAGGTTACAGGCGTGTCAATGGGTAATCCTCATGCGGTTACATTTATTGATGATACGGACAGTCTTGAAATAGAAAAAATCGGTCCTAAATTTGAAACGCATAAATTGTTCCCAAAGAAAATCAATACAGAATTTGCACAGATAGTTGACAGAAACACTATAAAAATGCGTGTTTGGGAACGCGGTGCAGGTGAAACACTTGCCTGCGGTACAGGTGCTTGTGCAACAATGGTTGCGGCAAATTTAAACGATCTTGTTGATGATGAGGCTGACCTTGTACTTTTGGGAGGTACACTTCATATTAAGTGGGATAAAAATGAAAATAAAGTATATATGACAGGTCCGGCAAAGTTTGTATTTGACGGAACAATAACTATATAAGAGCTTGTCGACAAAATGTCGACAGCTCCAAACTGATAAATTTGAACATAGAACAGAAAGGAACAAATAAAAATGGCAAAGGTAAATGACAATTATTTAAAACTACCGGGAAGTTACTTATTCTCAACAGTCGCAAAAAAGGCGGCTGCATATACAGAGGCAAATCCAGACAAAGAAGTTATCAAGATGAGCATAGGCGACGTTACAAAGCCGTTGGCTCCTGCGGTAATTGAGGCAATGCACAAGGCAGTTGACGAAATGGGTACGGCAGAGGGATTTCACGGCTACGGTCCTGAGCAAGGTTATGATTTCTTGAGAAACAAGATTGTTGAAAAGGATTATGCGGCAAGAGGTATTGACGTAAAGGCTGATGAAATATTCGTTTCAGACGGTGCAAAATCAGACTGCGGAAATATTGGTGATATTTTCTCTGTTGACAATAAAGTTGCAGTGTGTGACCCTGTTTATCCGGTATACGTTGATACGAATGCTATGGCAGGCAGAGCGGGTGACTTTACAGACGGTAAATGGAATAATCTTGTATATATGCCTTGCAAGGAAGAAAACGGATTTATGCCACAACTTCCGGAAGAAAAGGTTGATATAATTTATCTTTGTTTCCCAAATAACCCAATCGGTGTTGCGGCAACAAGAGAACAGCTTAAACCGTGGGTTGAATATGCAAAGAAGAATGATGCGGTTATTCTTTACGACAGTGCGTATGAGGCATTTATTACAGACCCTGACGTACCGCACAGCATTTATGAAATTGAGGGTGCAAAAGAAGTTGCGATTGAATTCAGAAGCTTTTCAAAGACAGCTGGATTTACGGGTACAAGATGTGCATACACTGTTGTACCGCACGAATTAAAGGTTGACGGAGTTGAACTTAACGGATTGTGGAACAGACGTCAATGTACAAAGTTTAACGGTGTACCGTATGTAATTCAACGTGCGGCAGAGGCTGTTTATACAGACGAGGGATATAAACAGACAAGAGAGGCTGTTGCATATTATCTTGAAAATGCGAAAATTATCCGCGAATCGCTTACAGAGGCAGGCTTTACGGTTTACGGCGGCGTGAATGCTCCGTACATTTGGGCAAAGACACCAAACGGTATGAAATCATGGGATTTCTTTGACAAATTACTTGAAGAAACAGGTGTTGTAACAACACCGGGTTCGGGTTTTGGACCGAGCGGTGAGGGATACGTAAGATTTACAGCATTCTCAACTAAGGAAAATACCATAAAAGCAATGGAAAAAATCAAAGCAATTTTGTAAAATATTTAGTAGACAAAACAAAAATAATGTGCTATAATAAGTTTACACAGGATAACAAAATAATTTTTTGACGAAACAAAGGCGTTTCGATCGGTACATATCAATTTATGGATTGGTATGTTCTGATTGAAACGCCTTTTTTGTTCGGCGGAATACAGCGAAAGGATTGAAAAAAATGGAGTATAATGGATTACCCGAAAAACAGGGCCTTTATGACCCGCAATTTGAGCATGATGCCTGCGGAATCGGATTTATCGCAAATATCAAAGGAAAAACTTCTCACGGCATTATTAATCAGGCAATTCAGATATTGAAAAACCTTGCACACAGAGGCGGTGTCGGCAGTGAGCCTGATACAGGTGACGGTGCCGGTATTTTAATTCAAATGCCTCATGCCTTCATGAAAAAGGTTTGTAAGAATGAAGGGATTAAGCTACCTAAAAAGGGTGATTACGGCGTTGGTATGCTGTTTTTATCGCCGGATAAGGATACAAGAGAAGAAAGTCTTGAAAGACTTACAAAGATTATTGACGGTGAAGAACAGAAACTTCTCGGTATAAGAGAAGTGCCTGTTTATGACGTATGTATCGGTAACAGTGCCAGAGAGGCAATGCCGCATATCGTGCAGGTGTTTATCGGCAAAGGTGACGAAAGCCTTGATGCAGATTCATTTGAAAGAAAGCTTTATATTATCGGCAAACTTGCAGAAAAGGAAATCAGAAAGAGCGGTCTTGACAACTATTTCTATTTCGCATCACTATCTGCAAGAACGGTTGTATATAAAGGTATGCTTACACCTGACCAAGTTAATGAATTTTACCTTGACCTTAAAGATGTGGATATGGAAACGGCAATCGCACTTGTGCACTCACGTTTCTCAACAAACACATTCCCGTCATGGGAAAGAGCGCATCCGAACAGATACATTATCCATAACGGCGAAATTAACACTATCCGCGGTAATGTAAACTGGGTTAAGGCAAGAGAAAGAATGTTCGCAACACCTGAATTTGAGGGTGATATGGACAAAATTTTACCTGTTATCAATGAGGACGGTTCTGACTCCGCAATGCTTGATAACTATTTGCAGTTCCTACATCTTTCGGGATTCTCACTTCCGAGAGCGGTAATGATGACAATTCCTGAACCTTGGGAAAATAATGCGGATATGGATCCTGCAATGAAAGCATTTTATGAGTATCACTCATGTATCACAGAGCCTTGGGACGGCCCTGCGGCTGTTGCATTTACAGACGGACGTTATGTCGGTGCAACGCTTGACAGAAACGGTCTGAGACCGGCTCGTTACTATTTGACCTCTGACGATATGATTATTCTTTCATCTGAAGTCGGTGTAACAGATGTTGACGAGTCTACTATTATAAAGAAAGAACGTCTGCATCCGGGTAAAATGCTCCTTATCGATACAGAAAAGGGCAAGATTATTTCAGACGAAGAAATCAAAAAGGAAGAGGCACTTCACAAGCCGTATGCAGAGTGGGTAAAGAAAACTCTTGTTGAGCTTGACAAGCTTCCTCTTAATACAGATAAAAAGGGCGACACATGGCACGATTTGGTGCATAAATTAAAGGACAACGCAAAAGGCAATGTCAACGAACATTTGCTTTTGAAGAACTTTATCGTTCTTGAAAATATGTTTGTAAATCGTGAAAACAGTGACGATAAACTTTCATTGCTTACACGTCAAAAGGCATTCGGCTATACTTGGGAGGACGTCAACACAACGATTAAATCAATCGTTGAAAAGGCTGACGATCCAATCGGTGCAATGGGTGCGGATATTCCGCTTGCGGTATTGTCGGAAAAACCGCAGCTTTTGTATAACTACTTCAAACAACTGTTTGCACAGGTAACAAACCCTCCTATTGACGCAATTCGTGAGCAGATTGTTACTTCA
>NZ_JBKVWU010000138.1:0-5369 GCF_046972485.1 Hominilimicola sp. | reverse complement strand
ATTAAGACCCATATATTCTATTGCCATATGCTCATATCCTTTCCTTTAGCTTTCATGGTTATAAATCAACTTGTCAAATGTTTCGTTGATTTTTCTCTGTAAATCATGGAACGGACCATCAATATTGTCATTTCCAATCGTGTATTTAATTCTGATAATGTCCTCGGCAATTCCGCTTTCGCTCACCTTTGAAAGCACAACGCCCTTTTCGACACATTCTTTAATTCTCTTATCAAAAAGAAGAATTGTATCCATCATCTTATTTTGCTTTTCAAGCGGTACATATGTATCGTCCGCATGGAAAGCATTTTGTTGCAAGAAACCTACTCTGATTGTCTTTGCAACCTCCAAAGTAGCCTTTTGACTGTCAGGAAGAACGTCTGCACCGATTAGCTTAACGATTTCCATAAGACTGCTTTCTTCTTGCAAAATTGCCATCATCTTATTTCTCTTTTCCATAAAGTCCGGAGAAACATTTTGAGCATACCAATCAGTAACTTCACCGATATATTCACTGTAACTGTTAAGCCACTGAATAGCCGGATAGTGTCTTGCATATGCAAGCGACTTGTCAAGTGCCCAGAAACATCTGATAAAACGCTTTGTATTCTGTGTTACCGGTTCTGAAAAGTCACCGCCCTGTGGTGATACCGCACCGATAATTGATACAGAACCCTCACTGCCGTTAAGATTTGTAACATATCCCGCTCTTTCATAGAAAGCCGAAAGTCTTGACGCAAGATATGCAGGGAAACCTTCTTCCGCAGGCATTTCTTCAAGACGACCCGATATTTCACGAAGTGCCTCTGCCCAACGAGATGTTGAGTCAGCCATAAGTGCAACGTCATAACCCATATCTCTGTAATATTCCGCGATTGTAACACCTGTGTAAATACTTGCTTCACGCGCCGCAACCGGCATATTTGAAGTATTAGCAATAAGCATTGTTCTGTCCAAAAGCGGTCTGTTTGACTTAGGGTCGATAAGCTCTGAGAACTCGTCAAGTACCTGTGTCATTTCGTTACCACGTTCACCGCAGCCGATATATACGATAATATCCGCATCACACCACTTTGCAAGCTGGTGCTGTGTCATAGTTTTACCGGTACCGAAACCGCCCGGAACAGCCGCCGCACCGCCTTTTGCGAGCGGGAACATTGTATCGATTACTCTCTGACCCGTTACAAGCGGTCTTGAAATAGGCTGACGCTGTGTATAAGGTCTTGCCTTTTTGATAGGCCATTTTTGTTTCATTGTTATGTCGATAATTTCGTCATCGCTCTTTACCTTTGCGATAATATCAACAATAGTGTAGTTGCCGTTCGGAGCAATCCATTCGATTTTACCTTTGATATTCGGCGGAATCATAATTCTGTGCTCGATAAGGCTTGTTTCCTGTGTTACGGCAATGATGTCACCGCCTGTAACATAGTCGCCTTGTTTTGCAACCATTTCCACATTCCAAGTTTTTCTTTCGTCAAGGTTAGTAACCTTTAAACCTCTGCCGATGAATGAGCCTGACATATTTCTTATTTCTTTCAACGGTCTTTCAATACCGTCAAAAATATCAGACAATATACCCGGAGCAAGAGTTATTGACAAAGGACCGCCCGTACCGACTACAGGTTCACCCTTTTTAAGACCTGTCGTTTCCTCGTAAACCTGTACAATAGTAGTATCGGAAGTTACGCCGATAACTTCGCCGATAAGTTCTTCATTACCGACATATACCATTTCCTGCATTTCAAAGGAATCTGAACCCTTTACTTTTACGACTGGGCCGTTTATACCGAATATCTGACCTTTTGTATTAGCCATTTACCTTCATTCCTTTCCGTTTGTATGCCGTTTAACCCAGTGCCAATCCACTGCTTTGAAGGAATTTCTGCTTTTCTTCTGACAGCATTTCCTTGAATGAATAGTCAACAGCAACCTTTCTGTCTGTATTTAAAACTTTTGCACCGCCAAGAAAATCTTTTTCACCCGATGCCTCAACCGTAATTCTTGACGTGTCGGGAATCTGTTCAATTTTTTCTTTAAGCTTTATATCGTCTGATGAGATATAAATTGTCTTTGAACCTTTTCCGACTTCAAATAAAGCCTTTTCAATCTTGCTTAAAAGCCATTCTTCGTATTTATCGCTCTCGATAAATTCAACGATTTTTGCTCTCGAAAGTTTCATTACGTCATCAATAATTTCTTCACGACGCATGATAAGTTTTTTCTTTGAATCAAGCTCTGCGTGAAGAACTCTCTCATTTGCACTTTTTTGAGCGGATTGAATATTCTGTTGAATATTCTCATATGCACCCTGCAAAAGTTCGTTTTCCTTTGCATCTATTCTCTCTGAATATTCCTTTTGAACATTCTCAAGTAATTTTTCTCTTTTCTGTTCCGCATCTTTGAGAACAAGCGATGTAAAGGTATTGAGTTTTTCTGTTAAGTTATTGCTTTCCATATTCCTTACCTCCCCTGTTTAAAGTTTAAGACCGATTGACTCTTGAACCATATTGTTGATACTGTTAGCAATATCACGACTGCCGTGTCTGTCCGGTATTTCTATGATAAGCGGAGTGTGCAATGTGATTTTAAGATGGTTAAGATATTCTTTAACCATTGCCGCCGCTTTTTCCGTAAATATCAAAATACCAAGTTCAGGGTCGTTTACAGCCTTTTTAATTTCTGCAGTAATAGTTTCGCTGTCGTGAGCAACACATCCGTCTATACCCACAAGTCGCATACCGATTTGTGTATCAATGTTGTCACTGATTAAATACATTTTCATAAAACATACGTCCTTTCAGACTTGTAATAATAAAATCCATTCTCCGTCCACTCCGTAACGGACTACACTCGTCGTCCATTGCCTCCCCTTGAGGGGAGGTGTTATCGCAGATGACGGTGGGGTGGCTTTCTCCCCACTCCGTAACGGACAACCCTCGCCTCCCCTTGAGGGGAGGTGCCAACGGCGGAGGGGTGGCTCGCTCGCCCGATTTACCAAAGGCTGAAAGAAAATTGTTCACAGTGCTGCTTTGCAGCTTGCGGTGCCGTACACTTGTACTGCCCCAAGCAAAAAGTAGTGCTGTGGTCAATTTTACTCAGCCTATTATGAATTAAGAATCAATATAGATATTACAAGACCGTATAGTGCGATACCTTCTGCCAGGGCAACGAAGATAAGAGTTTTACCCATAATCTTTTCATTTTCACTCATTGCACCGATAGCAGCTGATGCAGCTGATGCAACGGCGATACCACCGCCGACACCGCTAAGACCTGTTGAAAGAGCCGCACCGATGAACTTTAGACCTTCACCGACTGTAAGACCGGCTTCAGCACCTGTACCTGCCGCAAGAGCGCTAACTCCGGCGCCAAGTGTGCAGATAACGCCGACACCAAGAATACTGAAGAATGAGATTGCGTTCATCAAAAGGCATTCCTTACCTTTTGTCTTGCCTGACTTATAATACAAAGCAACAGGAACGATTACTGTAAGTGCGATTAAAGCGAATAAAATTTTCATTAACATAGTGATTACCTCCAAAATATATTAAAACCGATTTATATTATTTATCACGAAGTGACATAAATTCTTTACCTCTGCCTGAGAAGTATCTTGAGAACATTTCGTAATACTCCAGACGAAGTACCTGTATTCCGACGATAAGACCTTCAAGAACCATAACAAGTACGTTACCGATTACTTGTACAATAACTCCGCCTACACCGCCGCTTTGAGAAAGAATTGCAACAACCATCATCATACCTACATGGACTATTGCAAAAGCGCCTATTCTTAGGAATGAGATTGTATTTGTGAAGAAACTCAAAATTACTTCAAACATTTCAAACAAGTTTTCCACAAAGAACATTCCGTTTCTCGGCAGCCAGTCCTTTTTACCCTCTACAAGCTTACCAAGCGGCTCGCATAAGTACATACAAAGCACTGCCAAAATAATAATTGCCACAAATACGAATGTCGGTATACCCCACTTTAAGAACAAGTTACCGGCAAGAAGAAGTGCGCCTATATAGAACACCAAGCCCGCGACACCGTTATGTCCGAACAGTGCTTCGCCAAGTTCCTTACTTTTCAGTGCGTTTATAACATTCAATACCATACCGAATATAATTATCAGCACACCCATACCAATCGTACCGCCAAGCATTAACGCTATTTCATTCATAGGGTTTAACGCTGTTGTATGGAACAATTCAGGGATTATTTCTTCATTTCCAAAGAAACTTCCGTATATAAATCCGAATATCACACCGGATATTCCGACCATTCCGACAATACCGCCCAAGTCCCATTTCTTGACTTTGTAAACTATAAAGCCTGCTATCGCAAGCACAAGGCTCTGACCTACGTCACCGAACATTATACCGAAGAACAGTATATACGTTACGGCAAGTATGCCTGTCGGATCAATTTCCGTATAACTCGGAAGTCCATACATTTTAACGAACATTTCAAACGGTTTAAATACAGGATTATTTTTCAGCTTTGTAGGCGGCTGAATATCCTTGACGTCCTCTGCGTCCTCCATATAGAACATCACAACGTCATCTGAACCGTTAATCTCTTTTTCAAGCGACTTTGCACTCTTTTCATCCATCCAACCTACTATATAGAAGAACATATCGCCGTGAATGGCATTTCTTCTTACTTCGGAGAATTGATGACGTTTCTTCGCAAGATTGTAAATTCCGCAAAGTTTATCCGCACTGCTTGAAATCATCTCGGCGGTCTTTGCACTGAGTTCTTCAATCTGCTGTTTTAATTTTTGATTTTGGTTTAATAATCCACGCTTTATTTCAAGCGGAGTACCAACGTAATCCTCTGATATGTCCATAGGTTCAAAATACAGAGAATTAAATACTTCTTCAATCTTTCTCTCTTTCAAAAGCGGTGCGAAGTAAAAGCCCCATACATCTGTTGCGTCCTCCGCAGTCTTAATGAAGAAAGTTTCAAGATTGTCAAGGTAAGTTATAAGCGTTTTATAACCTGTTTTCGGAATATGTCCGAATCTGCATCTTATAAATTCAAACTTGAAAATTTTCGACAAATCCACGTCCATACTGAGCATTAGATTAAGCTGCTCAACCGCCGCTTCATTTGCCTTTATTCTCTCTGAAAGCTCGTCGCTTTGGTTACGCTCTTCTTCGATACGCTCGTTTATTCCGTCAATAAAATTTTGCATATCGCCGAGCTTTACACTTTCGGGAGCAATCAATTTCTTGTTCACTGTGTAGTTAGCAAGATTCATAATGCTTAACGCATTTTTTGCAACTATGTCGTATTCATTGTTTTCCTCAAAGTTTTTCAGCTTGCCTCTGTTTGAAATTACCGACATAGCATTTTCAAG
>NZ_JBKVWU010000137.1:0-5369 GCF_046972485.1 Hominilimicola sp. | reverse complement strand
CTTTGTAATATCTTTTGTTTAATAAAAAAAATAATAAACTATTATTATAATACAATATATCACATTTTATTATGTTGTCAATACAAAAGTTATGTTTTAATGTAAATAATAACATTTGTTTTATCTTGTTATTGACTATTTATATTTTTTTATGTATTATATACTTATAACTTAAATTTAGGAGCGGTTTATCTATGATTGGCAAAAGGCTAAAGGAGTTAAGAACGACAGAGGGACTAACTCAACAAGAATTGGCAAAGATTTTAAACGTGTCAAGTATGTCTATTTCGTTTTATGAAAATGAGCAAAGAAAACCAGATAGTGATTTTATTATCTCGGTTTCAAAATATTTTGGTGTTTCAACCGATTATTTGCTTGGCTTAATAAACGCAAAAGATAAAGAAAATATAGATATAAGCAAGGTTACAGGTTTGAATGATTTTTCATTAACGATATTAGAAAAATCCTCAAAAGAAAAAAATAATACGGCGGCGGATATTATAAATACTATTGTCGTAATGAGTTCTTTTAAAATGCTTGTGAATTTAATAAATGACAAAGATAAAGATATAAAAGAAGTTCAAGAAGATATAGCGGATAGTAAAATAAAAGATATTTTAACTATGGATAAAGAACAACAAAAAGCGATATTAAGTAAGTTATTGCCTATGTACAAAGAAGATGTTTCAAAATTGCGTGATTTTGAGATAGAACGGTGTATAAATGATATAGCACACAAATTAAAATTGAAGTATGAAAATAATTTAACTGTGTTTTTTGACGGAATATAAAAAAGGTGGTGTTTTAAATGCCGAGAAAAGGCTTAAATATATCGAAATGCCATAAGGGTAAGTATGAATACTGGCGAGGACGTTATGAAAAGGGAATAGACAAAAACGGACGTATGACATACGGTGAAATATATGCCAAGACATACGAAGAAGTAG
Source organism: Hominilimicola sp. (assembly GCF_046972485.1). Taxonomy (NCBI): domain Bacteria; kingdom Bacillati; phylum Bacillota; class Clostridia; order Eubacteriales; family Oscillospiraceae; genus Hominilimicola; species Hominilimicola sp. The sequence goes on along the minus strand of NZ_JBKVWU010000137.1, from coordinate 4,422 downwards.
AGGAACGACTTGTAAAAGTTCAAAATGAAATTAATGCAAATACATTTATTGAGCCTACAAAGATAACAGTTGCACAATGGCTTGACAGGTGGCTTAAAACGTATAAAGACACCAGCTTAACACAATCAACATACATCAGTTACAAGGGGATAATAGAAAACCATATAACACCAGCAATAGGTGGACTTCGTTTACAAATATTAAGCCTTGATATGTTGCAAGACTTTTTTAATAAAAAGGCTGCGGAAATTAACCCAAGAACAAAAAAGCCTTTAAGTGTGAAAACTTTAAAGAATATGAAAACAATGTTAGTAACGGCATTTAAGCAAGCTATTATAAGTGATATAATACACCGCAATCCAGCGGAATATATTGCACTTCCAAAGGCTGAAAAAAAGGAAATGCGTGTATTGACAAGAGAGGAACAACGGCGATTACTGGAGTATGTCAAAACTTCTGACAGTCGCTTTAAAGTTATTGTATTTATTGCCTTATGTACTGGTATGAGAGAGGGTGAAATCTCTGCTTTAACGTGGAATGACATTGATTTTGAAAGTGGAGTTATAACGGTAAATAAAACCCTTATGAGAGTACAAAAGAAAGACGGAAAAGGTACAGAAATAAAAATTACACCGCCAAAAAGCCGTAAATCTGATAGGGTGATACCTATGCAAATGGCTTTAATTTCGGAATTGAAGAAACATTATAAAAATATTACGGCTGAAAAGTTGCTTGCTGGCAGTGCGTATGATAAAAAGTGTTATGTTGTATGTAATGAGCTTGGCGGATATGTTGAGCCAAGACAGATACAGAAGATATTTAAAGGCTTTACGGCGGCGGTAAAGCTTGACGGTGTGAATTTTCACGCATTGCGGCATACATTCGCTACAAGAGCGGTTGAAAGCGGTATGGATATAAAGACTTTAAGCACCTTGTTAGGACACGCAGACATTCAAACCACCCTTAACAGGTACGCACATACAACAGATGAACACGCAAGAAATGAGATTGAGAAAATGAGCGTTTTATTTTAACTTTTTTATTGTTATATGCGTATAATATAACGGTTTATATATGATTTATGTACTAATTCACGCATAATTACGTATAAAAGACGTTTCTTATTGCGAGTAAGGAGCGACTATTTTTTTATGTTATAATTCGATATTATTGCCAGTATCAGACGTATATCTTGTTTGGATAGCTTTTTTTATATATGCGTTTACACTTTCATTTTGTTCTTTTGCGGCGGTTTGTATAAGTTGCTTTGCACCTTTTTTGAAACGTATTAAAGTAGTATCATAATTATTTTTCATATATTTAGCGGTTGCCTTTTGTTGAGCCTTTGAAACTGTCATATTTTCACCTATTTTCTACTTGACTTTGTTGTTGATATGTGGTATAGTTTAGATATAAAAGGAACGGCTTTGACCGTTCCGCAATAACAAGATTTATTTTATGGCATAAGCCATTAGTCGTCTCTTATAGCGAGTAAGGGGCGACTATTTTTTTATGGTTTTTATTAATTCAATCAATAATGCTGTAATAGCTATTGTCAATATCATTTGTATGTAGTCCATAAAAACACCCCCTTTTTGAGAGTGTCGGAACAGTCGCCACCGCTCCAATATATCAAGGTCACATAAATTTCTTTATCACCTACAATTAATCACTTAATTGCAATTTTATTATAACATTCTCGATATATCGATTACAATATACATTTTACACAATATATTGATAACAATATTGTGTATTTTGTCTATTGATATATCGCTATCGATATAGTATAATATAACCATAGTCAAGGTTGACTACACAAAAAAACGAAAGGAGCGAAACACAATGAAGAACATTCACACAATCCGCCGCATAGTTGCAACTATGGCAAACCGATTGAAGAAAATGGGCTTAACACTTTCCGCCGCATTTAAAAAGGCTTGGGAACTGATAAAGGGTAAGGCTATCGAAAGTAAAGTAGCTGGAGTAACCAAAGGAAACAGACAAAAGGCACTTGCACGCATTGCGGCGGCATACCGCCCTAATCAAGTAAAAGTATGGCTTGAACGTGACAAGGCAAATTTACACGATAACAACGCAGTAAATGTTATTGTATCGGTGAATGGCTCGGATAACTATAATTTAGGTTGTATCCCTCGTAATCTTGCTTATGTGGTATCGGCACTTATAGACAAAGGCTTTTACATAAAGGCAATGTTTAAAGAGATTAGAGGGCATTACGCAAGCTATATGAATTATGGTGCGGTGATAACATTGCAATTAGCATAAATAAAAAAGCCTTGTACAAGCTACCAACTCATACAAGGCAAGTGCATTTGCCAACAAAAGAGGAAATACACACAATTTATCACACAAGTAAATTATAGTGTATTTCCTCTGTAAAGTCAAGATTTTAGGAGGTATTTTTTTATGGAAAATAATGATTTTGTATGGTTGCCGTCATTGGGACAAGACGCAGAAAATATTACACATTTCTTTTGCAAGGCGGTACAACTTGAAAATGAAAGCGATATTAAGAGTGCATATAACAATGTAGTGCAACACCTTGAATATTTTTCTAACGGTCATTCGGTTGATTATGGTGTTCGTGCTATATCCGCCAAAGATAATATTATTCAGTATTTTTTCAACGGAGAAAATGCAGTTCCGGGATATATACGTTATTGGCTAACTGAATACTATGGCAATAGATTTGGTGATATAAGCAAGTATTCAAACCGTCATTTAGAAACATATAAAAAACTTAGAAAATTATACTTACAGATAGACAAGAAAGAACATTTTAAATGGTCGGTTTACAAAGGTGTAAGAAGTATTTTAGGGAAAATACACATAGATATATAAAATGTTTATGAGCGGCGGAAAGGTTGAGTATTCCGCCGCACAAGGCGGCTTTGATAATGTGTAAGGCTTTTTATATAAAGCTACTCTTAAAGAGATTAGAGGACATTATGCAAGCTATATGGTCTATGGGCGGCGGTAACTTTGCTGTTAGCAATAAAAAAGCCTTGTACAAGCTACCAACTCATACAAGGCTAATACCACCATCCTAAAAGGATTAGAATAATTGTACTATACGCAATAAAAAAAGTCAAGTAGTAAAGGAGTTTTTAAAATGGATAATTTAATTAAAGATATAGAAGTAGTGGATGAAATAGGTAAGGCAACAGATATGGCAATAGATATAATGTGTTTATCGCAAGAAATCAGAAAAGAATTTTTTTCACCAAGATTTAAAACAGAACACGAGCAACAAGTTTTTGTGTGGCACGTATACGAAAGAGCCACATCCTTATTTAGAATATTAGACAATTTGATATTTGACTTGTCTAACATTCTAACAATTTTAGACAAGTCCCTTAACGAGCGAACACTTGAAAGCAACAACACAACGCAAGACAACACCGAAAGCGAAAACAACAACGGTGATAACTTACATACGGCATAAATATATAATAAAAATACCGCTTATGGCGGCGAAAATGTTGAGTATTCCGCCGCATAAAGCGGTTTTTTTAATCTGCAAATAGATATAACACCAGTATCAGCCATATAAGGTATTACTGATAAGGTGAAAATGCCTTTAATCAGCCTTTACTGTCGTTTTAAGGGTGTATAATAAAATCTTACAACCAGCGGCGGAAAGGTTGGATATTCCGCCGCACAGGTGGCTTTTATGGCATCACATTTTTATCTTGACAATACATATATTTTTTGATAAAATACAAGTAGATAAAGGAGTGACTTAACGGTCATTCTATTATAATTTAAGTTTTAAAACGTAGATGAAATATCTACCCTAAAGCCGTCCATTATGTGCGAATGGGCGGCTTTATTTTTTTATCACATATACAAGCAAAAACAAAATGATTAATACCAAAGTGCTTTCACTCATTATATTTTGTTCCTTTCCCCGTAAGTCAGAACAACCGCCCAGTCACTCCCAACACTACAGGAGATTAAATATAATCTTTAATCTAAAATCATTGTAGCATATTTTAAATGCGGTGTACAGTGCTTTTTTATACCCAAAGGGAACAGACAAAAGGCACTTGTACACATTGCGGCGGCATACCGCCCTAATCAAGTAAACGTATGGCTTGAATGTGACAAGGCAACAAAATACATTATAGTCGCTCATTTGTTGGAAAAAACGACTTTTTTATTCTGCAAATAGATATGACACCAGTATCAGCCATATAAGGTATTACTGATAAGGTGAAAATGCCTTAAATCTGCTTTTACAGTCACTTTAGGGTAAAGATACAACCAGTGGCGGAAATGTTGAGTATTCCGCCGCATAAAGTGGCTTTTGTCGGTATTATTTGTTGACGGTTTTTCCGTTATCGGTTTTTCCGTTATCGGTTTTCCGTTATCGGTTTTTCCGTTATCGGTTTTTCC
>NZ_JBKVWU010000136.1:0-5436 GCF_046972485.1 Hominilimicola sp. | reverse complement strand
ACATTACCCATTGTATCAACGATAATATCGTCAACATTATCTTTAATTTCCGCAATTAGCAAATTTCGTATATCATTTTCATTTCCGCTTACGGCATTTATTTCAGACATTTTTTTCAGAAGTTCAGCCATTGTAATTCTCCCCTCTGTTCTTTTATAAATTCAGTCAGCAGATTAACTGTCGCTTTAACATCTGAAACTGCCAAAGTTTCAACTGATGTGTGCATATATTTAAGCGGTATTGATATAAGTGCCGTCGGCACACCGTCACACGCAACTTGTATCTCCCAAGCGTCCGTACCTGTATTGCCGCCGTCAACGTCCGTGCTTACCTTTATTCCGTGACGTTTTGATACCGCAAAAAGTTCATTGGTAAGTTTTGGGTGAAGATTAGGACCTACCGAAAGAACAGTACCCGTTCCGACTTCAAACGCATTATCCGAATTGTCAGGCGTTATACCGTGACACACGTCAATCGCAACCGCCATATCAGGATTAATGCCGTATGCAGTGGTTTTACCGCCTCTGCAGCCGACTTCCTCCTGCACTGCCGCGACGGCGTACACATCAATGTCAATATCCAAATCTTTGATATTTTTCATAACACGCATTATAGCCGCAACGCTTGCTCTGTCGTCAAGCGATTTACCGCTGAATTGCTTTTTGCCGAGTCTGCCTACAGACTGTGCAAGAGTTATACTGTCGCCGACTGCTGCAAGTTCTTTAACTTTTTCGGCACTCAAACCTGTATCAACCGCCAATTCTTTTAATTTGGCTGTCTTTCCTTGCTCCAGTAAGTAATTCGGCTTTATGCCTATTACTCCCCACAAATCTTCTTTGCCGTGTACAGTCACTTCGGTTGACGGAAGTGTTCTTTCGTCAACACCGCCGACATTCGCGAATGTCAAATATCCCTCATCCGTAATTGATGTGACAATCAATCCTATTTCGTCACAATGTGCCTCAATCATCAATTTAGGTGCGTTAGGTTTATTACTGCGTTTTACCGCAATCACACTGCCTAAAGAATCGATTTTTACATCATCACAATACTTTTTAAACATATCGGCAATTTGGTCTGTCAAACGATATTCAAATCCCGATATACCACGCATATCACTTAATTTTCTTATAAGTTTTCTCATATTAATTCAACTCGTTTACTATTTTCTTGAATAGATTTCCTCTTTCTTCAAAGTTTCTGAACATATCAAAACTTGTACTTGCCGGTGACAGAAGAACAACGTCACCGTCATGTGCCTTACTTCTTGCTGTATTAACTGCATCCTCATAAGACGTTGCACGAATTACCTCTATATCTTTACCGTTTCCGGTCTTATTTATTTCAGCGTCAAGCGCCTCTTGAATTTTATCCGATGTTGCACCGATTAATATAAGCACCTTAACGTGTTCGGCAAGTGCAGGTCCTATTTCGTCATAAGGAATGCCCTTATCCTTACCGCCGGCTATCATTATAACCTTATTAGGAAATACTCTTAGAGTGTTTATCGTTCTGTTAGGGCTTGAATCTATTGAGCTGTTATAATACTTAACTCCGTCAAGTGTTCTTACAAGCTCAATTCTGTGTTCCACACCGCCGAAAGTTTTTGCAACGTTCACTATAACTTCCTTGCTCACCAAACCGCTTACTGCGGCAATAGCAGCCATATAATTTTCGACATTGTGCATACCCGGTATTTTAATGTCCTTGATATTAAGTATTTCTACTATACCTCTTTTTATAATATTTCCGTCAAGATATACGTCAGCCATACCGTTTCTTGAGAAATACTTGACCGCACCGTTTGCACTCTTGCCTATATCTGCCGTAACTTGATTATCTGCATTTACGATAAGCGTATCGCCTTCATTCTGATAAAGCATTATATTTTTCTTTGCGTCGATATATTCCTTGTAATCTTTGTGCATATCAAGGTGGTTCGGACTTATGTTTGTGATAACCGCAATTTCAGGTGATTTTCTCATTGTATGAAGTTGGAATGAAGAAAGTTCAAGAATTACCCAGTCGTTTTCTTTCATTTTCTCGGTATCAGTCAAAAGCGGATTTCCGATATTTCCGCCGAGCCATGTTTTGTATCCTGCATCAGTCATCATTTTATGGATAAGCGTCGTTGTTGTTGTCTTACCGTCACTGCCTGTAACGGCAATTATATGTGACGGACACACTTCAAAAAACACTTCCATTTCACTTGTTACGATACTTCCGTTTTCCTTAGCTTTTAAAAGTTCAGGTACGTCATATCTCATTCCCGGAGTTTTAAATATCATATCACCCGAAAGATTGTTAAGATAACCGTCACCAAGATTGAACTTTACGCCCAACTTCTCAAGTTCGGTATAATTCTCCCCCAAATCTTCTGCACTTCTTCTGTCACAAGCCGTTACATTCGCACCGAGTGACACAAGATATTTTATAAGCGGCAAATTTGATATGCCGATTCCGATTACAGTTATATTCTTTCCGGCAACATTATACTTGAATTCATCTAATTTGTTCATACTAAATTATTCCTCCGAAATTCTTATTTTATCATATTACTCCGAATTTTCTGACTAAACTTAACTGCATATATCAGAAAATATACCAATTATTTTTTCTATTGTATCACAAATGCGTTCAAAAATCAAGGAAATGGGATATTAAAGTAAAACCAAGCATAAAAAAAGGATATTGCATTGCAATACCCTTTTAATATTCTGAATTATTCAGCGTCGTCAGCCTCAACTTCGATTGCCTCTTCAACTTCTACCTCAGGGTCTGTTGAATAAACAAGTGTTTCAGCATTATGGTCTTCTACAGGAGCTTCTTCTTCCTTAACTTCTTCTTCCTTTTCAGGTGTAGGAATTAGAGCACGGATTGAAAGACTGATCTTCTTTTCGTCCCAGTTAAGATCTGTAACCTTAGCCTCAACTTCTTCACCGATTGTAAGAACATCTTCCGGCTTGCCGATTCTTCTGTCAGCAATTTGAGAAATGTGGATAAGACCGTCTACGTTAGGCATAATTTCAGCGAATGCGCCGAATGGCATCATACGAACTATTTTACACTTAACAACGTCACCTACATTAATCTTTGATTGAGCGATTGTCCAAGGATTGTCCTCAATCTTCTTAAACCCAAGAGAAATCTTCTTTGTTTCTCTGTTAAGGTCCTTAATGTAAACATCAAGAACGTCACCCTCTTTAACAACTTCTGAAGGGTGCTTGATTTTATTCCATGAAAGTTCACTGATGTGAACAAGACCGTCAACACCGCCGATGTCAACGAATGCACCGAATGATGTCAGTGACTTAACAGTACCTTGATACTTCTTGCCAACTTCAGCCTCTGCCCAGAACTTTTCTTCTTTTTCTTTTCTTGCAGCCTCAAGAATAACTCTGACTGAACCGATAACACGTCTTCTTCTTTCGTCGATTTCGATTATCTTATAGTTTACAGTTGTTCCTACAAGGCTTTGAAGGTCCTGTACAAATCTTCCGGATGCCTGACGTGCAGGGATAAATACCTGAGAACCGTCTGTAAGTGCAATAACACCGCCCTTAACAGCCTTTATAATCTTTCCTTCCAAAGTCTCGCCTGATTCATAAGCTTCTTTGATTTTGTTCCAGCTTTCCATAGCTACCAATTTCTTTCTTGATAGAACTACTTTACCCTCAGCATCGTTTACGCCTACAACGTAAACCTTGATTGTATCGCCTTCTTTTACTACATCAGACGGCTTAAGTGCAGGGTCATCAGTAAGCTGATCAGCTGCTAATTGTCCGTTATACTTAAAGCCACCCAAATCAACGATGACCTCATTATTGCGAACTTCTACAACTGTTCCCTCTACAATGTCCCCGTTATTAAGAGTTTTACTTTCATACTGTGCAAACAGTTCTGCAAAGTTCTCCTCATTTTTTAAATTTTCACTCATAGCCTTTACTACCTCCTCGATAATACTGCCGGGTGTAGACGCTCCTGCAGTAATACCTATTTTATTATATGTTTTTTCTTGAGGTAAATCCTCAAAAGTTTCGATGTGATAGGTGTGTTTACAGTTTCGCTTTGATATTTCAAACAGCTTTCTTGTATTTGAGCTTTCCTTTCCCCCGATTACAATCATCATGTCCGAATTTCTCGAAAGTTCGTCTGCCTCTTTTTGCCTATCCTTCGTCGCACTACATATTGTATCAAAAACTAGGGTACTTTTGCAAGTTTTTTTTACATTTTGTACGATTTCACCAAAAAAATCTCTATTAATTGTGGTTTGTGCTACAATACATATGTCTTTTGAGGCTAAATTACCGTCAATTTCACTTTTCACGTCGTTAATTATGACAGCTTTGTTATCGCACCAGCCATTTATTCCAATAACTTCCGGATGGTTTTTATCGCCGACAATAATAATTTGATACCCCTCTTTGTGATGTTTCGATACAATTTTATGTATCTTTGCCACAAAAGGACAGGTAAGGTCAATATACTCACGACCGTTCATTTTGTCATAAACAGCTTTCGGCACTCCGTGTGCCCTTATAACAACCGTATGGTCACTCGGAATATCCTCTATACTGTCATACGCATACACGCCCTTGCTCGCCAAATCTTCGATTACCTGCCTATTATGAATAAGCGGTCCGAGCGTTGCGATTTTTTTACCGTTTTCGATTTCTTTATAAACATCGTCCACCGCTCTTTTTACACCGTAGCAGAATCCTGCCGTTTTTGCAACATTAATCATTTTTGTTCTCCGATTTTCTTAATATCTGTATTGTCAAACGAATAAATTGTCTGCATAACTTCATCGGCAAGTGTCTGCAAAGTTTCATTATCAGGCTTTTTGCCATAATATTCTTCAAACGTAATAGGTTTACCGAATGTTACTGTGACCTTGTGAAAAGGCTTGTATTCACCGCTTATGCAAAGCGGAATGACAGGCACTTCGGCATACACGGCAATCATCGAAACACCCAATTTAGCCTTTACTCTCTTGCCGTTTTTTATTCTGTGACCTTCAGGAAAAATAAGCATTGCGTCATTATTTTTTAATATTGAAAACGCACCTTTTATAGCACCTATATCGCCTCTGCCGCGCTGTATCGGAAACGCACCGAGTTTTTTTATAAGTCCGCCGAAAAGCTTATTTTTAAACAAGTCGGCTTTTGCCATAAATCTTAGCGGACGCGGACAATATGCCCCTGCAAAAATCGGATCCCAATTACTTTTATGGTTTACGGCAAGTATCATACCGCCGTCTTTCGGAACATTTTCCTTGCCCACTACTTTTACTCTGAAAATACAGTGTGTAACGCCTTTTGCTAAACCGCTTAAAAATTTATATAGCATATTTCAGCCCTCCGTTTTTTCAAGAATTAAGCCTTTTACAAGCTTAACCGCGCCGTCAAAATCATATTCTGTCGTATCAATCAATGT
>NZ_JBKVWU010000135.1:0-5476 GCF_046972485.1 Hominilimicola sp. | reverse complement strand
ATGTTGACCTTGGCAAAACAAAGGTTCAGACTGAGGGCAAACAGGGCGAAGCTCTTGTAACAAAGAAGTGCAAGTATGTTGACGGCAAAAAGGTATCTTCAGAAACAGTAGACACCAAAATTACAAAAGAGCCTGTTGACAAGGTCGTACTTATGGGTACAAAGGGTTCAAATGTCAGCAATCCTGCCGGCACATTTACGGATATGAACGGCAACACCGTTGCCTATTCATCGGTTGTTACAGGTTCAGGTACAGCGTACACAGCACCCGCAGGTTCACTTACGGCAACAGGTGTAACGGCTTATCACGGCGGTGTGGCAGTCAACCCGAACATCATTCCGTATGGCTCAAAGCTTTATATTGTATCAACAGACGGCAGTTTTGTTTACGGCTACGCAACAGCCGTTGACACAGGCGGTGCGCTCATGTCGGGAACTGCAATTGTTGACTGTTTCTACAACACATATGATGAATGTGTAAGCTTTGGCAGACGAAATGTGAATGTATATATAGTAGGTTAATTTTAGCTCGTGTTAATTTTAGTTCGTGTAGATAGTTTGATATAATCTAAACTATGAATTCCCGAGCTTGACTTGGTGATAGAATTAACTCTGTATGGTGAGTGCATCACACTTAATTTGAAAGGGCAGTTCTATATAATCAAATCTTATGATATTAATAATGTTACGACATAATCAAGGCAGACGCTTCGGCATCTGCCTATTGTTTTTGAAATTTATATTGATTTATCGGAAAATATGCGGTATAATATACTGTACTTATGACAGAACGAAAGAATGAACCGAAAGGAAAAATATTATGAAGAGAATTCTTACAGCGATTTTATGTGCAGGCATTCTTGCGGTTACTGCAGTTGGTTGCAGCTATAATGATGCACTTTATAAGGACGGTAACAGTTCTTCACAGACAAGCGAGGACAGCACTCAGCCTACAACATCTTCGGTTAAGGATGATAAATACGGCAATGACCTTGACGGACTTGTTGATTATTTTGTAGCTAAGGGATACCTTGAAAGTAAAGACGGCAGCATTAAAATGGATGCGTCCGCTATCGGCGCCAAAGAAGGTAAAAAGTTTGCTGCAAAGTATGCAGGTTCAAATATTATCATTGAGCTTTACTCTTATGATACAAAGAAAACGAACAGCACAGCCGATGAGATTGTAAAGTCAGTTAAGGACAACGGCACATTCAGCATCTACGGACTTCCCGATGTAACAGCCTATCTTTCGGACAACGGCAACTATCTTATGATTTATACAGACACTGCTATTGATAAGACAAATCCCGATAAGAATAGCGATAACTATAAGCATCGTGAGCAGGTTATCAAGGATTTCAAGGCTTTTAAAAAGTAACATATATATGTAAATAATTGTGACGCAATAAAGCGGAGATTGATTCAACTTCAATCTCCGCTTTTTTCTATATATATGTATAGCGTTTTTTATTTGAGTTTTGTACCGCAGTTTCCGCAGAACTTCATATCGTTATTGCATTGTGCATGACAGTTTGGGCAAACAACCGTATTTGATTTATCACTCATATCGTCTGCGACCGCCTGCATATAAGGATTTTCAAACTGAGTGTTAATCTGTTTGTTGTCGGAAGTTGCATCCATTGAGCCAAAATCAACGCTTTGGGGCTGAAAATCAATCGGTTGCTGAACAGGCGGCTGAATACCTTCTGTCGGCATTTCACTTGTTACAGGAGCAACAGGAGGTACGGGAACAGTGCTCTGCTGAGCGTCATATTCAGGAGCCTGACCTGAACCGAGGTTAATTCCGTTTGTGTATTTCTTTATATATGTGTGAAAAGAAATAGCAAGTGCTGCAAGCAAAGCGTAAAATACAGCAGACAGTACTGTATTTAATACCGTTACAACCCCCGCAGCGGAAATAAACAATGAATTCATGGGATCTGACGAATCAAATAGACCGCTAAAATTAAAGTTCGGATTCTCCTCAGCCAAATGATGTAGATACGCTGAAATTTCCGACCGTATTCCTTAATAAAGATGAATGAAGCAATTGCGGATGCAACGTTTACTATAATAGAGAGAATAGAAGACACGGCAAGAAGTATTGAACCTCTGCTTTTGAGATAAACCGATGTTGCACCCTTCTTAATTGAATCAGACCATAAAAGCAATCCGATACCGTGTATGAGTGTTACAAGTGCAAGAGGAATAGCAAAGATGCAGAGGATAAGAATGTATCCGAATATTTCCTGTCCCTGCAAAACTAATGAAAGAAGAAAAGTTATTCCGGTAAAGGCGAGCAATGCAAGTCCGCCGATTACTATTTCAATGATAGAATATATCTTGATGAGAGTAACCGTTGCGCCAAACGGCATTGGATCATTTGAACGGCACTTTGCATAAAGCAGGATAAGAGCAATACATAAAAGAATTGAAATTGAACCGCCCGTGCCGCTCGAGAAAGATATGTTCGTAGAACCTGCTCTTGTATTAATGCTAAACATTCCGAAAATACATGTAAGGCCGGAAACTATTGCACATATTAATGTAAGCGGTTTGGAAAAGAATCCTTTCAATATCTGCACATTCTGTTGATACGGATAATAGGGAATGGAATTAATCATAAATTTTCCTCCGAAAAATTAATTTGTATTTCTATTTTATATTATAGAAAGGGAAAATACAATAGGATTTTGAAAATTGTAAAAAGGTGTATTTTAGACAACCACAATATGTTGTGATAAAACAAAGAAATTTGTTGGCAAAACCACAAGGCTAAAACTTTTTCTGAAAAAATTGAATTTTTTTGAAAAAAGGGGTTGACTTTTCTGGAAAAAGGTATATAATAGAGAATGTTCCGCGAAGGAAAACAACAAATCCTCTTAAAAGAAAAGAGAGAATCAAGTTTTTCTTGTGCAAAGTGAACATAGGACCTTGAAAATTGAACAACGAGATAATAGTAAAGAAACCCGTAATGACTTTGAGGAAAGCTCAAAGAATTACAGTGAGATGTACACTAAAAAGCATCAGGAATAACGGATATAGTCAGTGACATATTCGTCAATGAGCGATTAAAAGCTCTGAAATTGATTTGAACAGCTGAAAGGCTGTTGAGATACAAATTTTAGAGAGTTTGATCCTGGCTCAGGACGAACGCTGGCGGCGTGCCTAACACATGCAAGTCGAACGGAACTGTTTTGAAAGATTTCTTCGGAATGAATTTGATTTAGTTTAGTGGCGGACGGGTGAGTAACGCGTGAGTAACCTGCCTTCAAGAGGGGGATAACATTCTGAAAAGAATGCTAATACCGCATGACATATCGGAACCACATGGTTTTGATATCAAAGATTTTATCGTTGAAGATGGACTCGCGTCCGATTAGTTAGTTGGTGAGGTAACGCTCACCAAGACCGGATCGGTAGCCGGACTGAGAGGTTGAACGGCCACATTGGGACTGAGACATACTACCAGACTCCTACGGACAAGAGCAGTGGGGATATTGCGCAATGGGGGCAACCCTGACGCAGCAACGCCGCGTGAAGGATGAAGGTTTTCGGATTGTAAACTTCTTTTATTAAGGACGAAAATGACGGTACTTAATGAATAAGCTCCGGCAACTACGTGCCAGCAGCCGCGGTAATACGTAGGGAGCAAGTGTTGTCCGGATTTACTGCGTAAAGGGTGCGTAGGCGGCTTTGCAAGTCAGATGTGAAATCTATGGGCTCAACCCATAAACTGCATTTGAAACTGTAGAGCTTGAGTGAAGTAGAGTAAAGGCGGAATTCCCCGTGTAGCGGTGAAATGCGTAGAGATGGGAGGAACACCAGTGGCGAAGGCGGCTGCTGGGCTTTAACTGACGTTGACGATCGAAAGCGTGGGTAGCAAACAGGATTAGATACCCTGGTAGTCCACGCTGTAAACGATGATTACATTAGGTGTGGGGTCTGACCCTTCCGTGCCGGAGTTAACACAATAAGTAATCCACCTGGGGAGTACGGCCGCAAGGTTGAAACTCAAAGGAATTGACGGGAAAACTCGCACAAGCAGTGGAGTATGTGGTTTAATTCGAAGCAACGCGAAGAACCTTACCAGGTCTTGACATCCAACTAACGAAGTAGAGATACATTAGGTGCCCTTCGGGAAAGTTGAGACAGGTGGTGCATGGTTGTCGTCAGCTCGTGTCGTGAGATGTTGGGTTAAGTCCCGCAACGAGCGCAACCCTTGCTATTAGTTGCTACGCAAGAGCACTCTAATAGGATCGCCGTTGACAAAACGGAGGAAGGTGGGGACGACGTCAAATCATCATGCCCCTTATGACCTGGCTACACACGTACTACAATGGATGTTAACAGAGGAAGCAAGACAGTGATGTGGGAGCAAAACCCCAAAAAACATTCTCAGTTCAGATTGCAGGCTGCAACCCGCCTGCATGAAGATGGAATTGCTAGTAATCGCGGATCAGCATGCTGCGGTGAATACGTTCCCAGCCTTGTACACACCGCCCGTCACACCATGGGAGCCGGTATTGCCCGAAGTCAGTAGTCCAACCTCGCGAGGACGCTGCCGAAGGTAGGATTACGACTGGGGTGAAGTCGTAACAAGGTAGCCGTATCGGAAGGTGCGGCTGGATCACCTCCTTTCTATGGAGACCAAATCAGATGAAACAAGCTGGTTTAAATTCCAAGGTCAGCATTACGAAAGATTTCTTTCAAAACTCGTTGTTTAATTTGGTGGCCCTGCCCGAGATATACGGGGTGGCAGCTCAGTTGGGAGAGCACCTGCTTTGCAAGCAGGGGGTCAGCGGTTCGATCCCGTTTATCTCCACCATGAAAAGCAACAGCTTTTCAACAACGGCTTAAGAAATAACGAGCCAACCAATATGGGCTTATAGCTCAGCCGGTTAGAGCGCACGCCTGATAAGCGTGAGGTCGGTGGTTCGAGTCCACTTAAGCCCACCAAAGAAGAGCCTAGGTTCAGAGCAATAGCGAAGAACAACGGGGCTTGACATCATCAAGTCTAATCTCTTCTAAAGCACCTTGAAAACTGAATAAAGAAGCAGATAAAGCGAGAAAAGTATTAGTTATACAGGTAAACAAACTCAAATGATAATTTGAATGCGTAAACCATAGGTAAAAAATACTACAATTAAGCTTAAGGGTAATAAGAAGATTAGTTATAAATAAACTAAAGGCTTATTAAACTGCGAAAAGAGTAATTAACATTACAAGAAAAAGAAGAACCAAAGATATCTCATAATGGTCAAGCTACAAAGAGCACAAGGGGAATGCCTTGGCACCGAGAGCCGAAGAAGGACGTGACTAACTGCGATAAGCTGCGGGGAGCCGTAAGTAGGCTTTGATCCGCAGATTTCCGAATGGAGCAATCCGGCAAGAGGAAAGTCTTGTCATCATATACTGAATACATAGGTATATGAGGGGAACCGCCTGAACTGAAACATCTAAGTAGGGCGAGGAAG